>JBAUGC010000402.1:0-2454 GCA_049679485.1 Xanthobacteraceae bacterium | reverse complement strand
TCCGCGATTGCTTTTTGGCGGGCTGAGTTCGATTGTGGACCCGCTGCCACACCGGGATCGTTGATTGCCGCAATCCCGACCCTGTTGTGTTCTGCCCAACTTGCATCGTTTACGAAGAAGACCAAGTTGCGCATAGGCTTCTCGTAATATCACAGGGGACCGACCGAACGATCATTTTCTCAACCTCATCTGTCACGAGATCGAGAACGTTTCTAATTCTTCTTCTTTATCTCGAAAAAAGATTACTCGCGTCCTGCTTGGTGATCGAAACAATCGTAGCAGAGTTGACACGGTCAATCATGCGAGGTGCCTGTTGATAATCACCGTCTCGTTCAAGCACCTTGCGGCACGGTGGAACCCATACAAGTTCAGAATTTCCTAGCCGATCCCTTTCCCACACGAGCCAAGCGTATCCAGTCGCCGTCGAAGCCTTTTTATCAATCCTCCCTTTGACCATTGGAACACGTTCGGTGAACTGTGCGAATCGTGATGGTGGATCGGGTCTGAATATTCGCTCGTAGCGTCCAACACTCTCGATAAAAACGGTGCGGGTTAGCATTGCAACGCCGCACCGCGCAATTTTCATCGAACGACGAATGAACTCTTCGCCAAGGCGAAATGGAGGGTTGGTGATTACCCAATCAAAAGATTGATCCGCGTGCCTCGATTTGAGAAAGTCAGCGATCTCACCAAAACCATAGTCAAACACGTCCGCTGACGCGACTTCCTTAAAATATTCCGCGAGCGTCACCGACATGTGCCCGCGACCACATGCAGGCTCAAGGCACGTCATTGAGGAGAGCGTGTCCTTTGTCACAACATGCTCGATGAGAGCCCGTGTTGCCCAAGGCGGCGTGGGAAAGTCGTCGAGACTATTCTTAAGCTCGGCTCTTTGCGCCATTACAGCGTGCGACGTATTTTGCATTTTGCACACGATTAAGTTGTATTGGGGAGGATTTGCGTTCTACATTTGTTCTGATTCGCTCGCCTTTGACAATTGCCCGATTCGGCGGTCGGACTATCGCGAAATTTGTCGTCATCCACGGCTTTATCGGGCGGCGGGTGGCATTGTTGCAGGGCAAGACGTCCATTGTGCGGATCACAGTCTGCGGGTGCCACCACCAGCCGCATGCAGTTGGAATGCCCCGAGCGGAGAGTTCGGCCGCGATCTGCGGGCCGATAAGCCGGACCCTGCCAGTTCGATCAAGACTTCCTTTATTTGGTTGGCTCGGTCCACGGCCGCTGCATGGTTGAGTCCGCAAAGGCGACGCGACTGAGTATCTTTATTTCCGAGGGTGTTACCTAGGGGGCTATATGCCAACCTATTCTGAATCCGATCTAATATTTCCCGCAACAATCATTATCGCAAGCCATCCCGGATGGCATCGGGACTACAGAACTTTCCCGTCAACTGAGATCGCAACTTAGGCCTTCCGGGGACGATCTTACGATACTAGCTAACCGAAACGACGACAAATTCAGTCAAAAGGTCCGTAATCTAAAATCACATGAAACTCTTGAAAAGCGGGGTTTAGCGACATTCAGTTTCGGTATGTATTACATAACGCCAGCGGGAAAAATTTCTGCTTCCGAAAATAGTGAGATTCATCAAGCGTTAATTGCACAAGGTTTTCCGGAGACCCAGAGACACGCTGCATTAGATCGAAATTACAGCGGGATTGTAATCGAGGAAGGCGATAGGACAATCGTAAGTCGGTTGGTTGTTCGACGATCATCGCTACTGAAAAGAATTGCTATGAAGCATTTTGCCGATAAAAATGGTTCTGTTGCATGTGCGGGTTGTGGTTTTCGGGCAGAGAAGGCGTATGGACCAGATGCCCTAGGGCAATTAATTGAAATTCATCACACCGAACCACTTTATCTAACCCAAACAAACGTAAGGTCTTCCATCGAGGCGGCACTCAAGAAAGTCGTGCCGCTGTGTCCAAATTGTCATCGAATGGTTCACCGTATTCCATCACAGTGCATGTCAATCGCCGACCTGAAAGACGCAATAACTCGCTCTCGCTAACCGGATTCACGGCCTGAATTGTTCGCCGAACAAATCAGATAATGGCGTGGTTTTTTTCATTGGTGAGATAGTAGCCGTCGCAGGATAATGATTTCTCATTCGTGGGCGCTTGTTCGTAGTCCTCGTCTCCCCCGCGTGCAGTTGGAATGCCCCGCGCCGTCAGTTCGGCGGCGATCTGCCGGGCCGATAGACCCGAGCGCACCGCTTATCTGCACAGAAAGAAAAGCCCCGGTTGCCGGGGGGCAATAAGCCCGGGGCCGAAGTAGAAGGGTATCCGAACACACACTGACTATCGTTGGGTCGCCTCACAATTTCTGCGCTTCTTTCTCATTCGGTTGGATGGGCGAACCCGCTTTGAATTGACGAATGACCGTCCTCGTGGCGATTTGCTGGGTCCCCCGCAAAACATGCTTATCCATCTC
>JBAUGC010000401.1:0-13279 GCA_049679485.1 Xanthobacteraceae bacterium | reverse complement strand
CTTCAATCCGGGCGAGCCGCTGTTCCGGCTCACCGACGAGGCCGCCAAATTGCGGCTGCTGGCTGCGAACGGCCTCGATGGCACGGTGGTGCTGACGTTCGACGCCGCGCTGGCGAGCCTGACCGCGGAGGATTTCGTCGCCCGCATTCTGGTCGGGCGGTTCGCCGTCAGCGGTGTCGTCATCGGCTTTAATTTCCACTTCGGCAAAAACCGCGCCGGCTCGCCGGAGTTTTTGGCCGCGCAAGGCCGCAGGTACAGCTTCGCCGTCGACGTCGTGGCGCCGTTCGAACTCAACGGGCGCCCGGTTTCCTCCGGACCGATTCGCGACGCGCTCGCGGCGGCGCGCCTCGACGACGCGGCGGCGCTGCTTGGTTTTCCGTGGTTTGTGTCCGGCGAGGTGCGGCACGGCGACAAGCGCGGCCGCGAACTCGGTTTCCCGACCGCGAACTTAAGTCTCGACGCCGCCTGCGGGCTGCGCCATGGCGTTTACGCGGTGCGGGTCGGGGTCGGCGACCGCCGTTACGATGGCGTGGCGAACTTCGGCCGGCGTCCGATGTTCGACAGCGGCGTGGTTCTGCTCGAAGTCTTTTTGTTTGATTTTGCCGGCGATCTTTATGGCCGGCGGATCGACGTCGCCTTTATCGAATGGATCCGTGACGAAGCGGCATTTGGTTCGGTGGACGAGCTGATGCGCGCCATGAATGACGATGTCGCCAAAGCGCTGGCGGCGCTCAAACGCGCCGGCGATGTGTTTCCGCCGATTTAAGCAAAAGAGTTAACCGGCATCGTCGGATTTCTGTTCGCCGCGCTCACGCAGCCATTGCGCCGCTACGAAAGCGAGCAGGGCCACCGGGATGATGCGTTGCCAGCCGAGCGTGCGGCCGGCCTGGAGGGCGGCGCCGAGAATTTTCGGGTCGAGCAGCCACGACGATACGCTTTGCGCCCGTGCGGCGCGTTCGAGGATCGCGCGCTGCCTGGCGCGGCGGCGCGCTATTGCCGCAATGAGCGCTCCGATCAGCGCGACCAAAATGAAGAAGCCCGCTATCGCCAGCGCAGCGTAGATCGAGCCCAATTGCAGCGACAGCCAGTCGCAGGCGGCGACGCACAGAAACGCGAACGCGGTGAGCGCGGCGAACGTGACAATCGCCATCCAAACGAAGAAGCCGCCGGTCAATCCGCTCCGCGCCCGCAGCGCAAGCGCGATGTCGTGCATCCAGTTCTTGAACATCAAGACCTCAGCGCCGCCAGGTCGCCCCGAACAGGAATGCGATGCCAGCGACGATGGCGAGCGTGGTGTACGGCCGGGTCTTGATCGATTCGTCGATCGCATCGACGAAATGGCCGGATACCTCGCGCACGGCGCTCGCCGCCTCGCGGCCTTTGTCCTCCGCCTCGGCGACGGCGTCGTCGATGCCCGCTTTGGCGCGACGCCACGCGGCGCTGCCGGGGCCGGCGACGATGCCGGCGATCTGGTCGGCAAGCCTGGCGAAATCGTCGCGCAGCGCCTGGAAATCGGCTTCCAGGTTGCCCGTGGCAGCGGACGCAGCCTTGCGGGCTTCGCGTATGGCCTCTTTGGCCGTTTCGCCGGCGTTATTTGCCGCCGTCGACGCGGTGCTCATGGCTGCTCTCCGTGCACTGGAACGGCCCGAATGCCGTGCCCATGATATAGGCGGCGGAAAACCTCATTCAATCAGTAAATTTCGCTCCGCGCCCGGAACAAAAGGGTGAATCCGTTCGCCGTGCAAAACGGCCCTTTGCGCGGTGCCGGTGGCTTGTTAGAAGGCGCGCCATGAACGAGCAGCCGGCGAAAGCGCGCGATTACAGCGAGACGCTCTTCCTGCCCAAGACCGACTTCCCAATGCGCGCCGGCCTGCCGCAGAAAGAGCCGGAGCTGCTGGCGCGCTGGCGGGACCTCGATCTCTACGGCCGGCTGCGCGCCGCCGCCAAAGGGCGACCGCGCTTCGTCCTGCACGACGGCCCGCCCTACGCCAACGGCAACATCCACATCGGCCACGCGCTCAACAAAATCCTCAAGGACGTGGTCACTAGAAGCCAGCAGATGCTCGGCTTCGATTCCAACTACGTGCCCGGCTGGGACTGTCACGGCCTGCCGATCGAATGGAAGATCGAGGAGGAGAACTACCGCGCCAAGGGCAAGCCAAAGCCGGATTTGGCGAACCCGGCCGCGCTGGTGGAATTCCGCCGGGAGTGCCGGCGTTTCGCCGAGCACTGGATCAAGGTGCAGAGCGAGGAATTCCAACGCCTCGGTGTCGTCGGCGACTGGGCGCATCCGTACACCACCATGGACGCATTCGCCGAGGCGCAGATCGCCCGCGAGATCATGAAATTCGCGGCGAACGGCACGCTCTATCGCGGCAGCAAGCCGGTGATGTGGTCGGTGGTGGAGAAGACCGCGCTCGCCGAAGCCGAGGTCGAGTACGAGGATTACACGTCAGATACGGTGTGGGTGAAGTTTCCGCTGCGAGGAACCAAAGTCGTCACCACAAATCCGAGCGCCGACCCGACTGCCTTTGTCCAAGCAGCGGCAGATAACTTCGCCGCAGCGCTAGACCGTAACGCTGAACTCAAGAGCCGTTTGAAAGCTGCTTCGATCGTCATATGGACGACGACTCCGTGGACCATTCCAGGAAACCGGGCGATCAGCTTTTCCCCAAAGATCGAATATGGCCTCTACGAGGTGACCCGTGCGCCCAGCGACAACTGGGCAAAGCCGGGTGATCGGCTGATCCTGGCCGACAAATTGGCCGTTGATGTCTTTCGACAAGCTCGCGTGCTGTCCTTCAAAAGAGTGGGCGCTGTTTCGAACAGCGATCTCGCGCTGCTTGTCTGCGATCATCCCCTGAAAAAGTTTGGTGGGTACGATTTTGCGGTCCCCCTCCTGGCAGGAGAGCATGTTACTGACGATACGGGTACGGGATTTGTTCATACTGCGCCCGGTCACGGGCGCGAAGACTTCGACGTGTGGATGGAGAACCGGAACGAACTACCAAACATCAAAATGAAAGTCTGGATGCCGGATGGCGATGGTGAGCAGTTCGGCATCAACACAACGATTCCCTACACCGTCGATGCCGACGGCCGCTTCACCGAGCAGGCGCCGGGCTTTACCGGCAAGCGCGTACTTACCGACAAAGGCGAGAAGGGCGACGCCAACGAGGCGGTGATCAAGGCCTTGATCGAAGGCGGCATGCTGATCGCGCGCGGGCGGCTCAAACATCAATACCCGCATTCGTGGCGCTCAAAGAAGCCCGTGATCTTCCGCAATACGCCGCAATGGTTCATCGCGATGGATCAGCCGATCGCGTTGTTGAGCGGCACCGCGCGCCATGGCGCTACGCTCCGGCAGCTGGCGGAGCAGGCGATCCGGGCGACACGCTGGGTGCCGGAGCAAGGCGAGAACCGTATCGCCGGCATGATCGAAAGCCGGCCCGACTGGGTGATCTCGCGCCAGCGCGCCTGGGGCGTGCCGATCGCGATCTTCATCAAGGAGCAGCCGGACGGCTCGGTGGAGATCCTCAACGACCCCGAGGTCAATGTCCGCATCATCGAAGCATTCGAGCAGGAAGGCGCGGACGCCTGGTACGCGCCGGGCGCGCGCGAGCGCTTCCTCGGCAAGCTGGCCAACGAGGGCTGGCAGAAAGTCGACGATATCCTCGACGTCTGGTTCGACTCCGGTTCGACGCACGCGTTCGTGCTGGAAGATACCGAACACTTCCCGGCACTCGCCCATGTGCGGCGCCAGGCCGACGGCGGCGACGAGGTGGTGATGTATCTGGAAGGCTCCGACCAGCACCGCGGCTGGTTTCAGTCATCGCTGCTTGAATCCTGCGGCACCCGCGGCCGCGCGCCGTTCGACATCGTCGTAACTCACGGCTTCACCCTCGACGAGCACGGCCACAAAATGTCGAAGTCGCTCGGCAATGTGGTGGCGCCGCAGGACGTCATCAAGCAGTCGGGCGCCGATATCCTGCGCTTGTGGACCTGCGCGGCCGACTACTGGGACGACCAGCGGATCGGTCCGGAAACTCTCAAAACCACTGTCGACACTTATCGGAAGCTCCGCAACACCGTGCGCTGGATGCTTGGCAATCTTGCTCATTTCGAGATTGCCGATCGCGTCGCCGCCGAGCGCATGCCTGAGCTCGAGCGGCTGATGCTGCACCGGCTCGCCGAGGTCGATTCGCTCGTTCGCAGCGCTTACGCCGATTTCGACTACAAGCGGATTTTTGCTGCGCTGAGCACATTGATGACCGTCGATCTGTCGGCGTTCTATTTCGATATCCGCAAGGATGCGCTCTATTGCGATCCGTATTCGTCGGTCACGCGCAAAGCCTGCCTCACCGTGCTCGACCATCTGTTCCGCTGCACGGTGACGTGGCTCGCGCCGATCCTGTGTTTTACCGCCGAAGAAGCCTGGCTCGCGCGCGATCCGTCGGGCGCCTCGGTCCATCTTCAGCTGTTTCCCGAGGTGCCGGCCGAGTGGCGAGATGAAGCGCTGGCAGAAAAGTGGCGCAAGGTGCGCCAGGTGCGCCGCGTGGTGACCGGGGCGATCGAGATCGAACGCGCGCACAAACGCATCGGCTCTTCGCTTGAGGCGCATCCGCTTGTGTATGTCGCCGATCCCAATCTTTTCTCGGCGGTGGTCGATGTCGACCTTGCCGAGGTTTGCATCACCTCGGGCCTGGCGCTGGTCGAAGGCGACGGCCCGGCGGACGCGTTTCGGCTGACGGATGTCGCCGGCGTCGCCGTCGTTCCCGAACTGGCCGCTGGGCGCAAATGCGCGCGGTCGTGGAAGATTTCCCCGGCCGTCGGTCTCGATCCGCAATATCCCGACGTGACGCCCCGCGATGCGCAAGCGCTGCGCGAGTGGGACGATATGCGCAAAGCCGCGGAGTAGGGGGGCAGCATGGCCGAGGCGGCGCAAGGAAAAGCCGACCGCGCCATCGCCTGGGGACCGCTGAGCGCATTCGGCCTGACCATTGCCGTCGTTACCGGCATCCTCGACCAAACATCCAAGCTGTGGCTTTTGGATGTATTCGGCCTTGCCGACCGCGCCCGCGTGGCTCTCACGTCATTTCTCGACCTCATCGTCGTCTGGAATACCGGCATCAGCTACGGGCTGTTCCAGCAAGAAGGGTTCTCGGCGCGGTGGGCGCTGCTCGCCTTCAAAGTTGCCGCGGTAGTATTGCTATGGGTTTGGCTGGCGCGGGCGTCCTCGCGGCTGACGGCTGCGGCGCTTGGTCTCATCATCGGTGGGGCGATCGGCAACGCCCTCGACCGGCTGCATTGGCCGGGGGTCATGGATTTTGTGCTATTTCATATCGAGACCGCCAGCTGGCGCTTTAGCTGGTATGTCTTTAACTTTGCCGATCTGGCCATCGTGGCAGGCGTGGTCGCTCTGCTGTATGATTCGCTACGGGCTAGGGGTGCCGTAAAAGCGCCCTGATCCCGGATAAAAAGGTCTTATGAGTTTAGGCCATGCTCCGGCGTACCGCCGTCTTGGGTGAGGGCATGGGTGAAGGCATGAATCACGTTCAAAGTCGCAGCCGCAATGCTTGGCGCAGGTCGCATAGGCGCGCGGGCCTTGTGCGCGCGGCAATGGGGGCCGCTTTGGCCGGTGTCGTCGCGAGTTCCGGTGCGTCCGCGGTTTGTGCCCAGACCAGTGGCAGCGACGGGAGCGTCGTTGACAAGATGATGCAGACCATCGGTATCAAGCCTTCGCCCGATGCCGAGTCCGCCATTAACTACACGGAGCGGTCGCCACTTGTGGTACCGCCCACCCGTGACCTGCCCCCGCCGGCGACGGCGGCGGCAGTGCCGAC
Organism: Xanthobacteraceae bacterium; assembly: GCA_049679485.1. Lineage (GTDB taxonomy): Bacteria > Pseudomonadota > Alphaproteobacteria > Rhizobiales > Xanthobacteraceae > BOG-931. The sequence goes on along the minus strand of JBAUGC010000401.1, from coordinate 7,436 downwards.
GTCGGACTGGCCGACCGACCGGGCTAAGCGGCACAAGAACAGCAAAGCCAAACAGGCGGTCGTTCCCGAGACGGCTGTTCAAACCCCAAATCCGCCGGTCGCGAAGAAGCCTTGGTACAATCCGCTGGGTTGGTTCAACAAAGAAGAATACGCCAACTTTGCTGGCGAACCGGTGCGTAGAGATCTGACCGATCCGCCTGCTGGATATCGGGTTCCATCGCCAGAGCAGCCTTACGGCATCGGTCCCGACAAGAAACCGGGCAAAGCGGCGTCTGCAAGCGACTTCAACCTGGGCTCGGTTACCCCGCCGGCGAGTGGGACTGGACACTAACTGCGAGTGTGCGCTGACCGACGATGCCGGTTTGTTGGCATCGTTCCGAGTCCTTTGCCGCTTCTTTGCCGAGATCACGTTCGCTGCTTGTTGCGGCGCTGATAGTGGGGCATGACCCAACCAATTGGAGACAACTCGTGCCGAAAGCTCTGCTGCTGACGTTGGCGTTGATGACGGCCTTCCCGCTCACCGCAAACGCCGACGCCGGACCCAAAGTCGAACACTTCACGCTCGGCAATGGGCTAGAGGTCGTGGTCATTCCGGACCATCGCGCGCCGGTCGTCACCCATATGATCTGGTATAAAGTTGGCGCGGCCGACGAAACCCCTGGAAATTCCGGCCTCGCTCATTTCCTCGAACACCTGATGTTCAAGGGCACCGCGGAGAATCCCGGCAACCGGTTCTCGCTTGCGGTGGCCGCGATCGGCGGCCAGGAGAATGCCTTCACCTCCGACGACTACACCGGCTTCTTTCAGCGCGTGCCGCGCGAGCACCTGAAGGAAATGATGGCGTTTGAGGCCGACCGCATTACCGGCCTTGTGCTCACCGACGACGTGGTGCGTCCCGAGCTCAACGTGGTGCTCGAAGAGCAGAACATGCGGGTAGCGAACAATCCCAACAGCCGGCTGTCCGAGCAAATGGACGCTGCGCTCTATCTCAATCATCCTTACGGCCGTCCGGTCATCGGCTGGCGGCCGGAAATCGAAAAGTTGACTCGTGACGACGCGCTCGCCTTCTACCGGCGCTTCTACACGCCGAATAACGCGATCGTCGTCATCGCCGGCGACGTCACTGCTGACGAGGTCAAGGCCGACGCCGAAGCGACTTACGGCAAGATTTCTCCGCGCGCCGAGATCGGGCCGCGCCACCGGCCGATGGAGCCGACACAGGAAGCGCCGCGCACCGTTACGCTCGCCGACCCGAAGGTCGAGCAGCCGAGCGTCAGCCGCGTTTATCTGGTGCCGTCGCGGATCACGGCCAAGCTAGGCGAGAGCCAGGCCCTCGAAGTATTGGCCCACGTGCTCGGTGGCGGCGTCAACGGCCGCCTCTACAAGACACTCGTCGTCGAGCAAAACCTCGCGCTCAATGCCGGCGCCTATTATTCGAGCACCGCGCTCGACTACGGCAAGTTCGGCGTCTATGGCGTGCCGGCGCCGGGGAAGACGGTGCAGGATGTTGAAACGGCGATCGACAAGATCATCGCCGACGTCAGCGAGCACGGCATTACCGCCGACGAACTTGCTCTCGCCAAGAACCGGCTGATCGCCGACGCCGTCTATGCGCAGGACAACCAGGCGACGCTGGCGCGCTGGTACGGTGCGGCGCTGGCGACCGGCGAGACCGTCGATATGGTCCGCAATTGGCCGGAAGAAATTCGCGCGGTGACCGCTGAGGCCGTGCGTGATGCGGCCCGCGCCTGGTGTAACCGTCGCGCGTCGGTCACCGGCTATCTGGTTGGCAGCTTTCCGGCGAAGGAGAAGCATTCGTGAACGCCGTCATTTCACTTCGCCTGCCGCGACGCTCTGCCGTCGCGATTGCCGCGCTCGTTGCCTTCGCCGCACCGGCCGGCGCCACCACCATCGAGCGGGTGGTAAGTCCCGGCGGCATCGAAGCCTGGCTGGTGCACGAGCCCGCGGTTCCGATGATTGCCGTCGATTTCGCTTTTGCCGGCGGCGCCACGCAGGACCCGGCCGGCAAGGCAGGCACTGCCAACCTGGTCTCTTCTTTGCTCGACGACGGCGTCGGCCCCTACGATTCGAAGGCATTTCACGAACGCCTGGAGCGCAAGGCGATCGAGTTGAATTACGAGGCGGAGCGCGACACGCTGCGCGGCTCGCTGCGCACGCTGACGGAGAATCGCGACGAGGCGTTCGAAGCGCTGCGGCTTGGATTGACGGCGGCGCGTTTCGACCCCACCGACGTCGAACTGAACCGCGCGCAGATCATGTCGACGCTGCGGCGCGCCACGACCAACCCGACGGAAATCGCAAGTCGGAGCTGGTGGCACGCTGCCTTTGCCGACCATCCTTATGGCCGCCCGGTCGTCGGCACGCTGGAATCGGTGCCGACGATTACCGTCGACGACCTTAGAGACTATACGCGGCGGGTTCTGGCCCGCGGCAACCTGAAAGTCGCCGTGGTCGGAGATATCGACGCTGAGGCGGTCAAAGCGATGCTGGATCGCGTTTTCGGATCGCTTCCAGCGCAACCGGATCTCACGCCGGTGGCTAACGTCACCCCGCAGGGCTTGGGACGGCGGATCGTGATCAAGCTCGACGTGCCGCAGGCCGTGGTGACTTTCGGCGGTCCCGGCATCGCTCGCAAGGATCCGGATTTCATGGCCGCCTATATCGTCAATCACATTCTCGGCGGCGGCTCATTCTCATCGCGGCTTTACCAAGAAGTGCGGGAAAAGCGTGGGCTGGCCTATTCGGTGTATGACAGCCTGGTCTGGCTCAATCACAGCGCCGTGTTCCTCGGCGGTACCGCCACACGCGCCGATCGTACCGGCGAAACCCTCGATCTCATCCAGAAGGAAATCCGCCGCTTGGCCGAGGATGGCCCGACGGCGGACGAACTCGCCAAGGCCAAGGCCTATCTCAATGGCTCGTTCGCGCTTAATCTTGATACGTCGAGCAAGATTGCGGCTCTGCTCGTGCAGCTGCAGCGCGACGGTCTCGGCATCGACTATTTCTCCCGCCGGCCCGAGATGATCAATGCGGTAACGCTGGATGACGCGCGGCGCGTGGCCAAGCGGCTGCTCGATGCCGGACTCCTCGTGACCGTAGTGGGTCGGCCCGAGGGGGTCGCCTCGACCGGCGCCGTTGACGCGCCTACAGCTCAGTAAGACTCTGCAGTCCACGCGGCGTCCCGGAGCGTGAGATAGGCGACGCGTGTTCAGCCTAGCGCGGGCGCGGATTTCGCTGCCGCTTAATCCGCGCTACGCTTTGCGGCCATGATACGCGTCAACGCCCAGATCAGTCTCGACGAGCGCGAAATTGAGGAAAGCTTTGTCCGCGCTTCGGGGCCCGGCGGGCAGAACGTCAACAAGCTGTCGACTGCCGTGCAGCTTCGCTTCGATGTGCGCGGGTCGCCGTCGTTGCCGGCGCAGGTGAAGGAGCGGCTCGAGCGATTGGCCGGAACGCGGCTCACCCGCGACGGCGTGCTGGCGATCATCGCGCAGAGCCATCGCACCCAGGCGCGCAATCGCGCTGACGCGCTTGATCGCCTCCTCGAGCTTATCCGCCGCGCGGCGATCGCGCCGCGGGCGCGGCGGCCGACCAGGCCCACCAAGGCGTCGCGCGAACGCCGCATCGAGACAAAAAAGCGCCACGCCGGGCTTAAGCGTCTGCGCCGCGTCAAGCCGTCGCTCGACTGACCATCGTGCGCCAGCCGCCAGCGTCGAGATCGAGCTGACTGCCAGCGCGAGTGAACAAAGATAAGGCGTTAAATTTAATCAGCTTCTTTTTTAATCGCGTCGCGCCGGAAAGCTTCCGGGCAATTTTGCGGCTGCCCGAGTTAATTTTGCGATAGGTGAATCATTTTTGCGACCCGCAAATCAACTTTGTCGCCGCGTTGATCAAATATCTGTATCGCGCCGGCGAACGCTTGCGAAGCAGGCGCGTTGCTCTTAGTTCCGTTGAGGGAAATGCCTGCTTGATGAACGGCTCAGCGAAGGCCGGCTTCAGAGCACCGTGTAAATCCGCGTAAATCCGGAGGGCTTATGCAAGTAGTGGCGGACGAAATGTCGCCGGCTGCTTGAACGTTGTTGGCAATGCAGGAGACGTTATGAATTATACCCCCTCTCCGGAACTCATGATTAAAGGCGCGACACGCATGCTCCCGTTCGAGCGCGTTGCGTTGGTGTTGCAGGGCGGCGGCGCGCTGGGCGCATATCAGGCCGGCGTTTACCAGGCGATCCATGAAGCCAGGATCGACGTGCATTGGTTGTGCGGCACGTCGATCGGCGCCATCAACGGCGCCTTGATCGCGGGCAATCCGCCCGAGAAGCGGGTTGAGCGGTTGCGCCAGTTTTGGGAAACGGTGACCAAGCCGCCGCTGCGGATTCCCAATGTGCCGTGGTTTACCGAATTGCCCTGGAACGGCAACGGCCACGCGCGTTTCTGGACCAACAAGATCAGCGCTTTCGCGACCATGGTCCACGGCGCGCCGGGCTTCTTTTCGCCACGGGCGTTTCCGCCGGTGAATTCCACGGCCGATAGTCCAGAGAAGGTGAGCTATTACGACATCTCGCCGCTGAAGGAGACGCTCGCGCGCCTGGTCGACTTTGATCGCATCAACGCCGACCCGGAGCCGATGCGGTTCACCGCTCTCGCCACCAATGTCCGGACCGGCGTGCCGGCCTACTTCGACAATCGCGAGCAAAAGATCACTGCCGCCCATATCCTGGCGAGTTCATCGCTGCCGCCGAGTTTCCCGCCCACGGAAATCGACGGCGAATATTATTGGGACGGCGGCGTAGTCTCGAACTCACCCATGCAGTTCGTAATCGACAATCGCGGCGGTCATACTGCGCTGGTTTTCCAGGTTGATCTTTGGGACGCGAGTGGGGAGCCGCCGATGGATATTCCGTCGGCCAACCTGCGGGCCATGGAAATCCACAGCGCGAGCCGCATCAACGTTTCGCTGGAGCAGTACAAAAAGATGCAGAAATTCCGCCACGCGCTGCGGCGATTTCTGGATCAGCTTCCGGAGCAGTGCCAGAATGACCCGGAGGTGCGATTTCTTTCCGAGCAGGCGCGGGTGAAAGTCGCGACTATCGTGCAGTTGAAGTATCAGTCGAACAAATTCGAGACGGCCGGGAAAATGTTCGAGTTTTCCCGGCTGGCAATGGAAGAGCACTGGCAGGCGGGATACGAAGACACCCGCGTCGCACTGGTTGAACCCGGCGTTCTCGAGTTGCCGCACGTTTCGGAAGCGGCGCGCATCTTCGATGTGCACCACGGCTGGGCGACGTAAAGCGCCGTATCGTCCGACACCGCGGGGATGACCGGTATGGCGAGTGGCAATGGCGCAGCAGCCATTGGCTGCTCGCCATCGCCTGGTAGGTCACGCTAGACTCGAAAGCCGCAAAACCGAGTCGCCGATGCCTGTCCGCCAGCTTTCCGAAGCCGTCATCAACCGCATCGCCGCCGGCGAAGTGGTGGAGCGGCCGGCGAGTGTGATGAAGGAGCTCACTGAAAACGCCCTAGATGCCGGCGCCCGCCGCATCGATGTGCTGACCGACGGCGGCGGCCGGAGGCTCATTGCCGTCACTGACGACGGCGACGGCATGACCGGCGCCGATCTTGTGCTGGCGGTGGAGCGTCATGCCACGTCGAAACTTGCCGACGACGATCTGGTATCGATCAGCACGCTTGGCTTTCGCGGCGAGGCGCTGCCGTCGATCGGTGCGGTGGCGCGGCTTTCGATCACGTCGCGCCATCGCGCCGAGCCGCACGCCTGGTCGATCGAAGTCGATGCCGGGATAAAGTCCGGGCTCAAACCGGCTGCACTGGGGGAGGGGACGCGCGTCGAGGTGCGCGATCTGTTTTACGCCACACCGGCGCGGCTGAAATTTCTCAAGCTTGATCGCACCGAGGCTGAGGCCGTGCGCGATGTGGTGCGCCGGCTCGCCATGAGCCGGCCCGATGTCGCCTTCACCATCGCCGGCGAAGAGCGCGCGCCGGTTACGTTCGCGGCCGCGCTGCCCGGTTCGACCGGCCGCCTTACGCGGCTCGGCGACATCCTCGGCGCGGATTTTCGCGCCAACGCGGTCGAGATCGCGGCCGAACGCGAGGGCGTCAGGGTCGAAGGCTTTGCGGCGCTGCCGACGCTTACGCGCGCCAATGCGCTCGGCCAATATCTGTTCGTCAACGGACGGCCGGTACGCGACAAGCTTCTGCTCGGCGCCGTACGCGCCGCCTATGCCGATTATCTGCCGCGCGATCGCCATCCGATCGTGGCGTTGTTTGTCGAGATTCCCGCGCTCGAGGTCGACGTCAACGTGCACCCGGCGAAAGCGGAAGTGCGCTTTCGCAATGCCGGCCTGGTTCGCGCCTTGATCGTGCACGCGCTGAAAGCGGCGCTCGCCCGTGACGCTACGCGCGCGGCGACGACCGGCGGCAATGCTACCATTGCCGCATTTCGTCCGCGGCGGGAAAGTCCGCGCCCGGCATGGGCGCTGTCGCGCGGCGGCGGTTTCGCTGAAGCGGCGCAAGCAGCCTTCGAGGTCGGTATGCCGGAAGCCGATCTCGGCACCGGGCTCGATCCGCACCTCGCCACTGAAGCCGCAACCGGTTTAGCCGATGCGTTCGATCACCCGCTCGGTGCCGCGCGGGCGCAGGTGCACGAGACTTACATCGTGGCGCAAACTCGCGACGGTCTCATCATCGTCGATCAGCACGCCGCCCACGAACGCATCGTCTACGAAAGGCTCAAAGCCGCGATTGCCAAAACTGGCGTGGCGCGGCAGATCCTGCTGATCCCCGATGTCGTCGAACTCGATGAGGCGGACGTGGCGCGGCTGCTCGCCCACGCGCTAGAGCTTGCGCGATACGGCCTTGTGATCGAGTCGTTCGGGCCGGGCGCGGTGGCACTGCGCGAGACGCCGGCGCTTCTTGGTGAGATTGACGGCGGCGGTCTGTTGCGCGATCTGGCCGATCATATCGGCGAATGGGATGAGACCTTGCCGCTGGAGCGCCGCCTGATGCACGTCGCGGCGACCATGGCTTGTCATGGCTCAGTTCGCGCCGGGCGCAGGCTCAAGGCGCAGGAGATGAATGCGCTGCTGCGTGAGATGGAAGTGACGCCGAATTCCGGCCAGTGCAATCACGGCCGTCCGACCTACGTCGAACTAAAACTCACCGATATCGAGCGGCTGTTCGGGCGAAGGTAGAGTGTTCGGGCGAAGCTAGAGCTACGGCGACCGCAGGAAGATGAACTCGGTATCGTCGTAGTCCCGCCGTTCGAGCTCCGTGAATCCTTCGGGCGCAGCGAACTTCTCCTTCCTTGCTTCTTCAACGACAATCAGCGCGTCCGGAACCAACCACGATCCCGCGCGCGCCGAAGCGAGCGACATTTCCGCCAGTCCGCGTCCATAGGG
>JBAUGC010000400.1:0-1621 GCA_049679485.1 Xanthobacteraceae bacterium | reverse complement strand
AACCGGGGCTGCAAGAATTATTAGATTCGAACGTCAAACAACGAAGGCTATCGTTCGCAACCACGCTTGAAGGGCCGGTCCGTGCCGCCGATTTGATTTTCATCGCAGTCGGCACACCATCAAGACGTGGAGACGGCCATGCGGATCTATCGTACGTATACCAGGCAGCACGTGAAATCGCTGCGGCGGTCGACGGGTTCACAGTGGTCGTTACCAAGTCAACTGTGCCCGTTGGGACTGGAGACGAGGTGGAGCGCATTATCCGCGAAGCTCGCCCAGATGCCGAAGTCGCGGTAGTGTCAAATCCGGAATTTTTGCGCGAAGGAGCAGCCATTCACGATTTCAAGCATCCTGATCGCATTGTGGTCGGAACTGTCGATGAAAGAGCTCGCAACATGGTGGGCGAAATCTATCGACCCCTAAGTCTCAATCAGGTGCCTATACTTTACACGACAAGGCGTACGGCTGAGCTGATAAAATATGCCGCCAACGCCTTCCTGGCGACCAAGATTACCTTCATCAACGAAATCGCCGATCTTTGCGAAAAGGTCGACGCAGACGTGCAGGAGGTTGCGCGCGGCATTGGTCTCGACAACCGCATTGGTCCCAAATTCTTGCATGCGGGGCCGGGCTTCGGTGGCTCTTGTTTTCCCAAGGATTTGCGTGCCCTGATCAAGACCGCTCAGGATCACGACGTGTCCTTGCGCATCCTCGAAGCCGTCGACGCGGTCAACGACACCAGAAAGCGCGCGATGGGGCGCAAGGTGTCTGCGATGTTTTCCGGGGCGCTGCGCGGCAAAACCGTCGCCCTTCTTGGTCTTACCTTCAAGCCCAATACCGATGACATGCGCGAGGCCCCCTCGCTCGCCCTGATCAGCGCCTTGCAGGATATGGGCGCCCGAGTGCGAGCGTTCGACCCCGCCGGCATGCGTCAGGCGCAAGAGCTGTTGAAAAATGTTACCTATTGTGAAAGCGCTTACGATTGCGCTGAAGCGGCCGACGCACTGGTCATCGCCACGGAATGGGAGCAGTTCCGTGCGCTCGATCTTGACCGCTTGCGCGATCTCATGGCGTGCCCAGTAATCGTTGACCTCCGCAACATCTACCGGCCCGCAGAGATGCATAGGCATGGCTTCGCTTATGCCTGTGTCGGCAGGTCATTGGCAGCACCTGATTTCACGGCTGACGAGTTGCTCGACCGGCTGTCCCCGATAGCGAGCGTAAGAACAAGCGCGCCAGACTTGTAGGTTGTAGGCAGCTCTATCTAAGATTTTCTGCTTCGGAATGTCCCTCTCGGTGAGGCAGTGAGGAGCGAGGCAGCCGTAGATCGCGTCGCACCGAGAACAAGAGACAAGCCTCAAAGACGAAGGCTTTTTTTAAACAGCACGGGCCGCGATAGCATGAAACGAACGCGTTCAGTAAGAGGACTGGGGACTATGTCGATTGGCGCGTTTCAACGAATGCAAGGTGCAATGGCGTCACTTTGTTGCATCTTCGTAAAGCCCTATAAAATCGGCTAATGTAACCGGCATATTGACAGCATCAGCAGAGCTGAATGGATCGACTTGTAAGACGTTTTCTAGGCGAGCAACAAGAATTGCAATACTGAGTGAGTCAAGAC
>JBAUGC010000399.1:0-6302 GCA_049679485.1 Xanthobacteraceae bacterium | reverse complement strand
AACGGGAATGCCGCGGATGGCCTGTCCGCGGTCGGCAAGTGACGGCGACAGGATGCCGACCGGCCAGATTTTCTTGACCGCGCCGCTTTCGATCGCCCGGAGCAGGACTTCAGCGTCCGCGGCCCGTCCTAGCACCAGGGTGGGATTAGACTCCGGCGAGCGGGAGTGGTGCCTGGTGCGGGTGTAGCGGAAATAACGATACCCGATCCGTCCCGCGCCGAGGAACACCATCTGCAGCAGCCAATAGAGTACGATGGTGATCTTGCCGAAGAAGAACTGACCGAAGACGTTTGGTGCGACCAGAACGTAATCGAGCACCAACAACGACACCGCAAGCACCGTGGCGGCCCGCAAAATATTCATCAGGTCGGGGAGCGACGCAAAGCGCCACTTCGACTCATACAGGTGGAAGAAGAAGTAAACGAACCCGGCATAAACGACGAAGCAGGGCAGGAACACGTACAGCCAGTCGAGCCGCACCATCAGGCCGGCTGCCTCGAAACGGATATAGAAGCTCGCCAGCACCGCCGCGGCGGTCATGAGGAGGTCGTGCGCTATGACCAGCGCTTTGCGCGGGCTGGTAAAAAGTCCGAGCATTCTCGGCGACCGTGGTGGCGGAATATCCCGTGCCTTCCAATACCGGGCTTTGGTCAGCAACGCTACCCTGCCCCAATGCCGCGGGCTTCCCCCCGAAAAGAGCCGTAGCGGGCTTGTTATCGCGCGCTTTTTAGGTTGCTTGCCGTGTTGCGGCTGCCGGATATTGGATACGCTATAAAGACGCTATCTGCTCGCTGTTCCGGGGACGCCGTGACTTGGTCCGAGACCATCCTTGCCGCCCTAAAGGAGAACGGCGTCCGCTTCGTCGCCTACGTGCCCGACAACATCCTGACACCGCTGCTGGCCGGCGCCGCGGCGGACCGGGACTTTGTTTGCGTCGGGGCCACGCGGGAGGATGAGGCGGTCGGAGCGGCGACCGGTGCGTATATGGCAGGGCTGCGCGCCGTGGCGATGATGCAGACCAGCGGCTTTGCGCTGATCGCTAACGCGCTCGGTTCCCTGGTTGTGCCGTTTCAGATACCGGCGATCCTCATCGTGTCGGAGCGGGGTATCATGGGCGAATTCAACATCGGCCAGACACTGGTCGCGCGCACGATGCGGCCGACACTGGATGCGCTCGGCGTCATGCATCACACGCTGACCGATTTATCGACGCTGCATTTCATCCTCGATAGATCCATCAAGCAAGCGTTCACGACGCGGGCGCCAGTCGTATTCATCCTCTCGCCGCTGCTCAACGGCGGCAATCCAGCCGCTCAAGGCCAAATGCTTTAGCGAGATAGAACCGCAGTGAGCAACGAACGAGCTTCGGCAAAAACACTTAACCGCACCGCGCTGACACGGCGGCTGGTGCAGCGGCTCAAGCACGAGGAGGCGGTCATCGCCGGCCTCGGCAACACCAATTTCGATCTCATTGCCGCCGGTCATCGCCCGCAGAACTTCTACATGCTCGGCAGCATGGGGCTCGCCTGCCCGATCGCGCTTGGCGTGGCGCTGGCGCAGCCGGCACGCGGGGTGATCGCGCTGGAAGGCGACGGCTCGATCCTGATGGCACTCGGCTGTCTCGCCACCATCGGCAATGTACAGCCGCGCAATCTCACGATCATCATCTGGGATAACGGCATGTACCAAATCACCGGCAAACAGGCGGCGGCGACCAGCGGCGCAACCGACATCGTGGCGGTGGCCCGCGGCGCCGGCATCGCGCAGAGCGAATGGGTGCGCGATGAGGCCCATTTCGACACGCTGATCGGCCGCCGTTTCGAGGAAGGCGGACCGTGTCTGCTGGCGGCCAAAATCGACGATCAGCCCGGCAAGGGCCCGCCGATGCGTGATCCCGTGCTGATCAAAGAGAACTTCATGCGCGGGCTTGGGACCGTCCGCAGTACCGAACTGCCGCGATAGCGCGGAAAACCCTTACGCCGCGGGGCGATTAACGCTCCGTTAACCTTTCTAAATCAATTATTTAACCTCTTAGAAACTAGTGATTCAAGCGTCGCCTCCACCGGGCGCATCGGTGCAGGGGAGCTAATTCATGAGCAAATTTGTGACCTTACTCGGCCGGAGATCCGAGACGGGGAGCGCCAAATCCTCGACCGTGCAGCGTCCGCTCGCGGTACACCAGCCGCCGATCGTCCAGGTACCGCCCGCCGTCGAGCCGCCCCCCGTGCAGATGCCACTCGCCGCGCAACTAGAGCCCGCCGCGCAGCTTGAGCCAATCCCAATGACCCCGATCGAAACCGCCGACACAGCGGCAAGCGAGCCCGAGATCGAACTCGACAATGAGCTGTTCTTTCCGATCGCCACCCAGCTCGGCCAGGAGAACGAGGCAGTCCGCAATCTCCTGATGGACGCCGAGCACAAGATCGGCGAACTCGAGAGCATCAAGGTCTCGATCGCCAAGCTGGTCGACCCCGTCTGCAATACGCTCCGCGGTTATGAAGAGACCCAGAGCGAAAAGCTGATCCTGCAACGCGCCCTCAATGGCACGCGCGAGGTCTGCAACAAGCTTCGTGACGATCTCAGTGCGGTCGAGAAAAAGGCCACGAAATTCAAGATCGAATGCACCCGCTTGCAGGAAATCGCGACGCTCGCCAAGCAAACCATCGCCGGGCTGGAGCGGACCAAGACCGAGCAACTGGCCGAGCTGAATGTGCACCGCGCCCACGTCTCCGAGTTGCAGGGCGTGACGCAGCAGCAGGCATCCGACCTGCGGCTGACGCGCGACGAAAATGTTCGGCTCAGTGAGCGCGTCGTCGGCACCGACCAACGAATAGTCCAGCTCGAGGGCGAAGCCCGAACGGCACAGCAAGAAGCACGGCAGGTCAAGGAAGAGCGGGCTGCCGTCCAAGCCTCGCTGGAAAAGACCCTCGGCGAACTGGCGCAGACCATGCGCCGCCTGAGCGAAGCCGACAAAGCAGTCGTTTCGACCCAAGCGCGGCTGAAGGCCACGGAAATCAATCTCGCCGAAGTGCAGGCGGAGCGTGCGCGGCTGTCAGCGGCCCTTGACGAGGCCAACCACGCGCACCGCGACGAAGTGAATCTGCTGAACTCGCGTCTTGAGGCCCTGCAAGCCCGCGGGACCCTGACGGAAAACCTGCTCGAAGAAGCCCGCCAGGCGCTGGTGGCGCGCGCCGAGGAAATGCGCACCTTTGACCGGCGCGTGGCCGATGCCAGCACCACGAACGATACCCTGGCTGAGCGGCTCAGTTCGGTGGAGGCGCTGCTCGCCGAACGTGAACTGCAAATCAGGGATCTCGAGCAAGCTCGCACCCTGCTCGCTGAAGAAGCGCACAAGCTGATCCACGCGGCCACGTCGCGCGAGCGCACCTACCGGGGCGCCCAGGAGAGCATCAGGGAGAAGAACGACCTCGTGGACCTGCTCGAAGAGCAGATCACCGCGGCGCGCAGCACCCACGAGATGCAGATCGAGAGCCTCGCCGCCCAACTCCAGCGCGAGCAGCTCGAGCGCTCGATGGCCGAGGGCGCTCTGGAGACCGCCCGCAAGGATGTTTCGCGATTGCAGCAGGAAGTCGGCGCGCTGCGGAGCCGGATTGTCGCGGACGGCGGCACCGAAGAGCGCGCTACGCCGGATCTCATCAAGAGAGCAGCCTAGACCGGGTTTGGCTCGCTCAAAGCCGCCGCCGGGGCAACCACGGCGGCGGCTTCTGCATTTTCCGCAACGAGCCAAATGCGAGCGCGCTCGCGACTGTTTGGATGGCCCGTCTTTGCATTGTCTAACGGCCCAAGCAGCCAATCCAGGCGAGGTGCCGCGACTCGTGCAGCGCGGCCACGTCGCGAAGTCTCGCGAAGTCTGTGGCACCACGTAGCCGGTGGAGGGCTTAGCCGAAGCGAAACGCCGACTCCACCGCGCCCATCACGACGTCCTTCAGCGTGCGGCGTCCCGGATCGTCGCCAGCCGCACCAACGGCGACATGAAGCGGCAACAGATGCTCCTCGCGCGGATGGGCGGCGCGAGCGAACGGCGCCTTGGCCCAGGCGCCTAGCGCATCGGCGCGGGTTTCCGGCGGCGCTCTGGTCAAAACCTGGTCCAGCCAATCGTCGAAGCGTTCCGATCCGGCATCGGCATGTTTGCCGTTGGCGCCGCCGCGCATGCTGGCCATCAGCGTGCGCATGTTGTGATAGGTCATGCCGCTGCCGACGATCAGCACTCCCTCGTCGCGAAGCGGCATCAGCGCGCGGCCGATGCGGATGTGCTCCGCGGGGTCCATGCTGGCCAACAGCGAGACCTGCACGATCGGCACGTCGGCGTGCGGAAATGCGACCTTCAGCGGGATGAATACGCCATGGTCGAAGCCGCGCTCACGATCATATTTCCAAGGAATACCCGCAGCGCCGAGCAATTCGGCGACGCGCGCGGAAACCTCCGGCGCTCCAGGCGCCGGAAATTTGATCTCGTAGGTGCTCGGCGGAAAGCCGAAATAATCATAGAGCAGCGGCGGCGCCGGATTGTTCTGGATGGTGACGATGTCCTCTTCCCAGTGGCCTGAAATCACCACCAGCGCTTTCGGCCGCGATCCGGCTTCTTCCGGCACGTGCCGCAAATACTCGGCCATCCGCGCCCAGGTATCGGGTGGATCCCAGTCCATAAAGAAACAAGGCCCGCCGCCATGCGGGATAAAAAGCGTAGGGAGTCTGCTCATATCTGCTCCTGATTTTCCCGCGAGTGGGGCGAGCGCGCGGCCGACTCCTTACTTATTCCCGGAAAAGTGTTTCTCCAGTCCCTGCCAGCCTTCAAAGTAGTCGTGCTGAAGCTCGGAGGATTCGACGGCGTAGCGCGTCAGCCGCATGGCAAAGCGGCTTTCAAACATGAACGCCATGGTGTTATCGATCTTCTGCGGCTTCAGTTCCGCATGCGACGCCTTCCTCCAGCTCTCGGCGTCGGGCCCGTGCGCGGTCATGCAATTGTGGAGGCTGGCGCCCCCCGGCAGAAAGCCTTCGGCCTTGGCGTCATATTCGCCGTACAGCAGGCCCATGAACTCGGTCATGACGTTGCGGTGATACCACGGCGGCCGGAACGTATTCTCGCCGACGAGCCAGCGCGGCGGGAAGATCGCGAAATCGACGGTCGCTGCGCCCGGCAGGTCAGATGGTGCCGTGAGCACGGAGAAGATCGATGGGTCGGGGTGGTCGAAGCTGACGCTGCCAATCACGTTGAAGCGCGCGAGGTCATATTTGTACGGCGCGAAATTGCCGTGCCAGGCGACGACATTGAGCGGCGAATGTTTCATGTCGGCCGCCCAGAGATTGCCCTGGAATTTGGCGACCAGCTTGAACGGTCCCGCAACGTCCTCATACGCCGCAACCGGCGCGAGGAAGTCACGCGGATTGGCCAGCCCATTGGCACCGAGCGGACCGAGCTCAGGCAGCCTCAGCATCGGACCGTAGTTCTCGCAGATATAGCCGCGCGACGGACCGTCCGGCAGTTCGACCCGGAACCGCAGGCCACGCGGCATGATGACGATCTCGCCGCAAGCGGCTTCGATGATGCCCAACTCGGTAACAAAACGCACGCGGCCTTGCTGCGGCACAATCAGCATCTCGCCGTCGGCGTTGTAGAAGACCCGTTCGGTCATCGAGGTGTTGGCGGCATAGACATGCACCGCCATGCCGACCTGGGTGGCAATGTCGCCGTTGCCGCCGAGGGTCACAATGCCTTCGACGAAATCCGTCCGCTTTCGCGGAATTGGAAATGGCGACCAGCGCAGTTGCGTCGGCGTCGCTTCGGCCTCGTTGAACGGCGCGCCGCGGATCAGACCGTTGTCGATGCGCGCGTAAGGCCGGTGCACGACCGAGGGCTGAATGCGGTAGGTCCAGGTGCGCCGATTTTCCGCCCGCGCGGTGGTGAAGGAGGTTCCCGAAAGTTGCTCAGCATAAAGCCCGAACGGCGGCCGCTGCGGCGAATTGCGGCCGACGGGCAACGCCCCGGCAACTGCCTCGGTGACGAACTGATTGCCGAAGCCGGGCTGGTAGTCGAGCGATGCCTTGTTCGAATCAACCTTAATTTCGGGCCTTCGCACCTTGGAGTCGACTTTGGCGTTTTGTTTCACGATTTGCGTCATCAGGGCCTCCCCAAAAGAGGAATCGCGGTGGAACTTGGGGCAATTGGTCGCGAACGTAACTAATATCCGCCTTTCGACGGCCCGGCGCAAGATGACCAGATCGGCCGGTTCCACAGCCTGATGCCGTAAAGTTTCAACACCACGGCAGGGCCACAGACCGGC
>JBAUGC010000398.1:0-3544 GCA_049679485.1 Xanthobacteraceae bacterium | reverse complement strand
CGACCAACTCGACCGACAGCGCTCTAGAGCGGCGACTCAGTGTCGCCAGCGTGTCGAGCACGAACTCAAGGGAATTTCCCGCAAGCCGTTCGACGAGACTAGGTGAATCCGCGGACGCCGAAAGACCTCTCACCAAGGCGCAACCATCGGCAAGTACCCGAAAGTTGGTCTGCTGCCAGCGCGCTTCCAGGGGCGTCATGCCGAGTGAGCGCCAAAGACCGGCGGCAACGGGAATAGAATCGGTGGCCACCAGAAGGTCGCCGTGGATTTGACTTAAAAATCTCCGCCCCACCGCCTTCGCCAATCCAGCGCCACGGAAATTATCGTGGACTGCCGTGCAGCCGGTGGCGCAGCAAAGCGCCGGCTTGCCGTCGATTACGTACTTGAAGGGGATATTCGCGGTGAAGGCGACGATCGCTCCCGCATCGGTGCGGACCAGCCAACCGCGCGGGATCGCAACATTCCACGCCGGATTAAGCGTCCACCAATGGGCGTACTGGTTCCGCCACAAGCCCAATTCGCCGCCAAACACAGAGGCCAGGAACCGCGCCAAACCGTCCAGCGCTGCTTCGTCCAATTCGGTCGCTATCGCCTGGAATGGCGTGGCCGGCGCTTCAGTTCTGCAATCTACTAAGGTCGTGACACGGACTCCGGCGCGACGGTTTTGGGATAACCCGTCGGACAACGCGAGCAAAAAGGCTGCAGGCTGCAGTGCGGTTCTATAGCGAATGAGGTTGTCTCCGGTCCGAATTGCGTGGTTAACGCTAACAGCAGCGCGCGCCGCCGAAGCCTCCATCGCTGTGAGATAACCATCGCTCCGATGACGATGTCCGCGACCACATCAGCAAAGCCGCGCGACGCAGCCGCTAATGACAGCGCGGCGTCGGTTTTTGCGCTTTCGCGGCCCGATGCTGACCGGAGATCCCCGCTTGCGCGAATTGGCAGGAAGGTCTCGCGCTTCATGGCGCGAAATGTCGCCACCAAAACGTTGGTTATGCGCAATAACAGGCCCCTGGTCACCTTCACGTTCGACGACGCGCCAGTGTCCGCGTGCACAACCGGCGCCGCACTGCTGGGTCAATACCGGGCCCGTGGCACTTTCTACATTTCCGGCGGCGGCTGTGGATTGACGAGTCCGGGTGGCCTGCTCGCTACCACCGAGCAACTGAAAGAGCTTTACACCGCCGGCCACGAAATCGGGTGCCACACTTTCTCCCACGCTGCCGTCGCCGCTGTCGGGCGTAACATGCTTGTCGCTGAGCTTGAGCGCAATCGAACGTTTCTACGGGAAATCCATCACGATCTTGTCCTGTGCAATTTTGCCTATCCTTATGGCGATCTGTCGTTTCGCGCTAAGCGAAGTCTCGAAACACATTTCGATTCTTGCCGATCGCTCCGGCCCGGTGTGAACGTCGGAGTCATCGATCTTGGAGCATTGAAGAGTTGTGAGCTCCAGAACTCCTCGATCGGACGTCAAGGTATTCTGGACATCATCGCCGCAGCGGTCCGCCAGAAGGGATGGTTGATCTTTGTCAGTCACGACGTAGCCAATCAGCCCAGCCAGTTCGGAGTGTCGCCTGACCTCCTCGAATTTGCACTAAACGCCGCCAGGACGGCTGGGTGCCGGTTGGTTAGCGTGCGCGACGCGCTCACAATACTGGGTGGTGGCGCTTTGCAGCCAAGCAATTAGGCCGCTAGGCGGCCATATATTTGGCGAGCGAAGCCCACAACGGCTTACGATTGAGGCCGGTATCAAGCGGCAATGGCCGCAGTGGCGCCCCGTCCGATCGCTTGTAATATTGGCGGAGCCACGTGTAGCGATCGCTCAAGCCCCAGGTTGCGATCGACATTGGCCGCGAAACCGAGAATACGATGTCGAGGTATTCTGCGGCGTGGCGCGCGACCGCGAGATCGCGCTCCGGCTCGCTGCCGCGGATCTTAAAGTCGTTGACGTCCATCTCGGTGATCATCAACCGATAGCCGAGCTTGACGACGCCGCGGAGAAAAGTCGTCAACTCGCGATGATCCAGGATCTGATGTGCATCAAGATGCGACTGCAAGGCAAGGCAGTCGACCGGCGTGTTCCGATCCCGCAGCGTTTGCAGCAGTCCGAGTAAGGCTTCCCGGCGGCGCTGCGATGCGGCCGTTGCATATTCGATCCCGTATTCGCTCAGACCCAACGGGACCGCCGGATCGGCGCCGCGCGCCAGACGGAATGCCAGATCGATGTAATCGACGCCGAGCGCACGCAGCCAGACTGAATTGCGATATCCGTGCTCCAGTCGATCTTCCGGCTCGATCGCTTCGTTCACGACATCCCAAGCCCAGATTTTCCCCCGATATCTCGAGACTTGCGTCGCGATGTGTCGCTCCAATGCCGCTTTGGCTTCCTGGCTCGTTGTTATCTGCGAGACCCATGGTGGAATTGCTGCATACCAGACCAGCGTATGGCCGTGCACCATCATGTCGTTGCGCGCTGCAAATGCGGCGATGCTGTCACCCTCGCCAAAATTAAACTCGCCGGGTTGCGGCTCGGTCTGAACCCATTTCAGCGCGGTTTCCGGGACAAAGATGTTGGCTTCGGTGGCGAACTTCTCGAGCAGAATACGGTCCGGCTGGACGCTTGGCGCCGCGCCGGCGCATCCAAATTTAATGCCGGAGACGCGCGAATGGCTGCGCAGGGATGGGGCCAATTCCACATCAAAATCGGCCTGCGCGGAGCGAGGCCGCAGCGTCGCCGCTGATCCGATCGCGAAACCGGCCAGTCCGAGCACAGTCGAACGCCGCGATAGGTCCTGCTGCCCTGGGTGTGTCACGTCATTGCCGCACGAAATCTTACCGTACCCATCTTAGTCGCGTAGGTGAGGTCTCGCCTTCGTAGTCGCAACGCGATCATCGACAGTAGTTAATTTCGCAAGCTTCGCGCCGTTAACGACGTGTTCTGAACACGGAGTTGTTAACTCGCAGCATTCGGCTTTTTGATCTATGAACAATGCCGGAGCCGTCTCCAGCCCACTCATTTGAGATTTTGAGTCGCGCGCGACTGAGCGACGCACGGAACTCGCAGCATCGTTTTAATGATCAATCCGTACGCCCTGATCTACCTTGTCGCGCATGCGATCCCGGCAATTATCGGGTTCGGGGCGCTCATTTTGTATACGCATCTTTTGTCTGCCGCCGAATACGGCATCTACGTTATCGGCGCGAGCATCGTCGGCATCATCTCTGCGGTATTTTTTGCATGGGTTCGATTGTCGGTCGCGCGCTACCAGGCAAAATCGCCGGAGCTTGACTTACGTGCCGAAGCGATCGTGGCCTACGGCGGCACGGTCGGCGTCATCGCCTGCCTCGCGCCGATCGCGTTCCTTATCATTCGGCCGAATATCGGGTTTGGTATTGCGGCAGGATGTCTATTGTTGTCGTTGTCGCTCACCGCGTTCGAAATCAGTCAGGAGTTCCGGCGCGCGCAACTTGACCCGCTTCGCTACATGACGATTGCGGTGACGCGGGCCGTCCTGGGACTGGCATTCGGATATGCGGCGAT
>JBAUGC010000397.1:0-5042 GCA_049679485.1 Xanthobacteraceae bacterium | reverse complement strand
GCTCTTCTATCTCGGCGAGCGGCCGGGCGCCGGCCAGACCATGAAGCTCGTCAACAACGTGCTGTCGGCGACCGCGATGGCGGCGACTTCGGAAGCAATGGTGGTGGGGGTGAAAGCTGGGCTCGATCCGCGCCTGATGCTCGATGTGATCAACGCCGGCACCGGACGCAACACCATGACCGAAGACAAAGTCGCCAAAGCCATCTTGCCCGGCACGTTTAATCTTGGCTTCACCGCCGGCCTGCTGCTGAAGGACGTCAACCTGTTTCTCGCCGAGAGCGAAGCTCTGGGCGTGCCGACGGACGTGATCGCGACCGTAGCGCGGCTCCTCAAGCTTACCTGCGACGAACTCGGGCCCGAAGCCGATGTCAGCGCGGTCATCCAGCCGATCGAAAAACGCGCCGGAGTTAAGGTGCGAACGCCGCACAATTGATGGTGCTCACCGACTCAGACGCGCAAGTAACGCTGTTCCGCGGTCTACGGATCAGCCCGCCTAGTGGACGGATGCGACGGTGAACTCGCCGGGCTTGCTCGCATCAAATCGCACCTTGGCCAGTCCCTCGCCGTTCCATTCCGCTGCGTCGCTGTGCGCGCCCGATTCCAGTGTGGCGATCTGGGTATCATCGCGGCGCACGACATAACGGTGCTTCGGATCGAGCCCGCGAACCGAAAACGACGTTTCGCTCGCCCGCGGACCGGGCGTCAGCGTCAGGTGCAGCGCGTCCGACTGCGCGTCGTAATATGCCCGCGCCACTCCGGCGACGTCGTAGTCGATTCCGGTGAAATGTGGCGCCGCGCGGGTCTCGTCGGTCCACGGCTGATTGTACAGCGACCATAAACCGCTGCCGGAATTGATCCGCGTCATCGGCAGTAGTGCGTTGCCGCTGAGAACGTCGACGCCGCGGGAATTCCCGTGTTCGTCCGGCATCCAGTCGTCGCTGCGCGGGAAGTGAAAAGCGCCGTCGGTCCAGCGCGGAGCGAAATTCCGGTCGGCATATTCGAGCAGTCGTTCGCGCGCGTCATTGTCGCCGACTTCGGCGGCCAGAGCCGAGAACATGCCGAAGCCGAGCTTCGCCGAGGTTGGCACCATGGCGCAACAAACGCGCGCGCCTTCCTTGCCCGCGAGCAGATTGGCGAGATGAGTCTCGCGCTGGCGAGGGTAAAGCGATTCGATAAAGCCGGGCTCCCAGGCGTGCATGAAGATCCCGGTCCAGCCGTCGGCCCAAGCCGCCTGCGAAGCGTGGATCTGGTCCTGCCGCACCCAGCGCATGCGCATGTGCGAGCCGGTTTCCAGGTCCGTATAGCCCTTGCGCTGCCAGGCGGCTTTGAACTTGGGCAACACGTCAGCCGAATAGCTGGTGCCGAGCGCTTGATCACAGTGGATGAGGCCGAGCACGGCGTGCTGATTGCACATCGGATAGACCCGGTTCGGCTCGCACTGCACGCCTTCGTACCCGGACTCGACATATTCGTTGTGCACGATCCGTGCGAGTTCGGGGAGGTTGTAGACGAAGGTCTCGTTGCCGTTTCCCCAAGTGGTGGCCTTGAACTCGAAGGTGAAGGCGCCGGGCTGTGTGTATTTGCCGGTTCGGTAGAGCGCTTCGTGCAGCGCTGCCATCTGCAGAAGATGGCCCTTGAACATGATGTTGTGCTTCTTCAACGGATCGATCCAGCCCGCCCCCAACTCCTCCTGGTCCGGATCGACGACTTTGCCGCCGCGGCTGGCGTTGATCCATTTTTGCCAGATGTCGGGCACCATCATCTTGCCAATCAGCGCGGCGATCGCGTCCCGGCAAAAGTCGTGATAGGCCGGCGTGAAGCGATGTTGAACGATGCCGAGTGTGTAGGCCATGAACGCGAGCTCGTATTGATGCGCGCCTTCGCCGATATCCCACCAGTCCGAGCCCATGCCTGACCAGTCGCCGGGCAGCTGGTTCGCCAACCGCGCCATGTGCCGCAGATGGCCGATATCTTTCTCACTCAGCGTTGGGGCCTGGTTCATCTCGTTCATCTCGTATCTCCATGGGATGTGGCAGGCCGGGCAGACTGCCACTTCAACACGATAGTCGAGTGCCGGCGCGGCGTAGTTGTGCGCCACGCATTTCCCCTTTTAAAAAGCGCAGGATCGTCTTATCGCGGCCGCCGGACCTCGCCGGGGGCGTGCCCGTAGAAGCGCTTGTAGGCGATGCTGAAGCTCGACGGTTCGCGGTAGCCGAGCCGATAGCCGATCTCGGCAATCGTGAAATTCGGCTGGCGCAGCATCTCGTCGGCACATTTCATAATAAGCGCTTGGCGATATTCGAACATCGTCACGCCGTGGACGCGCTTGAACAACCACCGCAGCTTGGTCCGGTTCATCCCGGCCATCCGGCCGAGCTGTTCGGTGGTGACGTTGCGAGCCGGATCCTCCGCGATGAAGCGTCGCACCCGCTCTATTCCCTCCCGCGCGCGGCTGCTGATCGCATCGTCGCTGTCGTATCCGAAATCGGTGCGGCGCAGATGGTCCATGACCAGCCACAGCAACTCCGCCATCTTGGCGTGGCGATAAAGCCGCTCGAAGGCCGCGGACGGCGAATTGCCGATGACCGCCTCGGCCGTCCGCCGTATTGCGATCGGCAGGGAAGCCTTGGCGGAGAACGGCGTTCGCTCGCACTGGATCTTGCGTACTATCGCCGGAAATTCCCGATCGACTGTGTCGCAAACCGCCGGCAATGCATTGATGTGAATGAGCAGCGCGACCGAGCGCAAACCTTCCTGGTATGTCGACATCTGCAGCCGCGATCCGCGCGGGAGGCTGATGATGTCGAGACCGTGACCGCTAAACGGCGAATTGCCGAGCTGGAACACAGGGTGTTCGTCGCCAAGCGGTATGCCGACCGCTAACAGGTCTTCTGTTGCCTCGGCTTCGATCTCGACCGAATTGCTTCCGGTATCGGTGCCGAAGATTCCCATCGCCTGTTCAGACCAGGACCGGTAGACCAGCGGCGGATCGGACACGCCATCGTCGCGGGCTTTCGCGTCAGTGCGCCAGTTGCAAAGCCCCAGACCCACGCTCTCGAGATCATTCACGTATTCCATGCTCGGACCCGGTGCATAGCCGGCCCGTTATCTGATGGGCACACAGACCCGCTAATCATAGCGCTCATGGCTGCTGCACTCCGACTCCCGCTCCCGGTCGGTGGCGCCGCTCGCTGGAGGTTAAGATGTGAGCGTTTGAGAAGCAACGCTCCTTGACGATCGGCGTCGGCGCAGGAGAGGCGCCAAACAGGGGCTTCTTCGAAATGACGCGTTCTGTGATTTCGGTCACTTCGCCATCGCAGCAGTGCCGGTAGGGTGCTTTTAACGAAGCGATTGGTTCGCCGGCGGTGCCGCGATCCCCCCCCGACCCCCCCGTGGGCCGGCGGCGACCACCAAGGGGTGTAAACTCGGTCCCCCAAACACCCCTGCGGCCCTACAAAGGGTCGACTAGACCCCGCCCGGATCGAAAGATCCGGGCGGGCTTTTATTGTCGCAAATTCTGCCGCATGCTTGAGCTAAAGGAGTGCCTGCGGAGGGGACATGGAGTCCGCGCCAAAAGTCAGCCGTCCGGGGCCAAGCCTGTTATCGGGCTTGCCCAAACGTCTCGCGACCGACCTGTTTGTCGGGGCGAAGCCGATGCGGCTTGCCGCCGACGAGGTGCTGTTTCTTGCCGGCGACCCCGGCGACGGCTGCTATCGCATCGAGGACGGCTTGCTCAAAGTGGCCATGGTCTCGCGCACCGGTAGCGAGCGGATTCTTGCGTTCCTCGGTGCGGGCGCCATTGTCGGCGAGCTTTCCATGATCGACGGCCGGCCGCGCTCGGCGTCGGTGGTTGCGGTGCGTCCGGCGACGTTGAGCTTTCTCAGCCGCAGCGCGTTCGAGTCATTTGCTCACAAGAATCCCGAGGTCTACAAATCGCTCGTCACGATTCTCTCGACGCGCTTGCGTGAGACCGACGTGGTGATCGCCGCCGGGAGTTTCCTTCCTCTAAGAGGCCGCGTCGCCTCGACGTTACTCGAACTGGCGGAGAATTTCGGCCAGGACGTCGGCTCGGGCCGCATCGTGATCCGCCAGAAGATCGGGCAAAGCGATATCGCCGCCATGGCCGGTATCGCGCGCGAGAACGTGAGCCGCATTCTCAACGACTGGAAGCGCCGCAAGCTTGTCAGCCGATTGTCCGGTTATTATTGCCTTGAGAACAAGGCGCAACTGGAACAAGAAGCCGAGCTGTAATTGGCGGCGGCGCTTCCAATTCTCGTGACAGGGAGCTATGCTAGCAAATATTTATGAGGAGCTAGCATGCGCCGCCAACTGAATGTCCGCAGCGATGAGGCGTACCGCATCGCCCATGATATCGCCGACCGGCTGAACATCAGCACTACGGAAGTCGTCGTTAAGGCGCTGCACGATTACGGCGCCCGCGTCGCCCCTTCTGTCGAGGGCATGACGCCGACCCAGCGGTCGGAATATAAGGCTCTGATGAGCTTGGCGCGCCGGACCGGCAAGGCCAAGAAGCCCGGTGCAACGTCGGATCACAGAGATCTTTACGACGATTTCGGGCTTCCTCGATGATCGCGTTGGATACGTCCGCGATCGTCGCTATTGCATTAAATGAGGTCGAAGCGTCGGCCTTCAGCCGCGTAATCGTCACCAATGAGGCGCTGGTTGGCACGCCGACCTTGTTCGAAAGCCACCTCGTGCTGGCGCAGCAGACAGTAAGGAATGCGGAAGGTTTTTTCGCTTCTTTCCTGGCGCGCTCGTCGATTCACCCGGTGGCTTTCAATGTCGAAATGTTTCGGCTCGCCCAGTCGACCTTCGATAAGTTCGGCAAAGGGAAAAAGCATCGGGCCAAATTGAATTTCGGTGACTGCATGTCTTACGCGGTAGCTAAATTCCATGACGTACCGTTGCTCTTTAAGGGCGACGATTTTTGGCATACCGATATCCGATCCGCTTTACCATGAAAACGCCTGCGCTCGCCGACTTCCGCCGGATTGTCGTGAAGGTCGGCTCTTCGCTCCTGG
>JBAUGC010000396.1:0-3065 GCA_049679485.1 Xanthobacteraceae bacterium | reverse complement strand
ACGATGCATATGCCGTGGTTTCTCTCGTATTTGGCAAGGGCCTATGCCGATCGCGGCCAAATCGATGACGCTCTGCGCTGCATTGGCGAAGCAATGACCGAGGTGGAAACAACCAAGGTGTCAATCGGCGTCGGATCGGGACCCCCGATCGGCATCCAACAGGGACCCCTTCGTTTTACGTTTTGAGCGATTAGCGCTCGCCTCGTCGGAGCTGGTCGGGGTTGCGGAGACGGGACGAGCGCGGGTAGTCGGTTGATCGTTAGCTCGGCTTTTGAAGCGCCAACTGTCGTTGCCGGTCTCGATGATATCGCAGTGGTGGGTGAGGCGATCGAGTAGCGCGGTCGTCATCTTGGGATCGCTGAAGACGCTGGGCCATTCGCCGAAGGCGAGGTTGGTGGTGACGATGATCGAGGTGCGCTCGTAGAGGCGACTGACGAGGTGGAACAGGAGCTGCCCGCCGGATTGAGCGAAGGGCAGGTAGCCGAGTTCGTCGAGGATAATGAAGTCCATTCTGGTGAGGTGATCGGCAAGTCGGCCCTGCCGTCCATTGCGGGTCTCGGTCTCGAGCCGGTTGACTAGGTCGACCACGTTGTAGAACCGGCCGCGGACGCCAGAGCGGATGCAGCTTCTAGCGATGGCGATAGCGAGATGGGTTTTGCCGGTGCCGGTCCCGCCGACCAGCACAGCGTTGCGCTGCTGGGCGATGAAGCCGCCGCCGGCGAGGTCGTGCACGAGCGTCTGGTTGATCGGCGTGCCCTCGAACTGGAAGTCGTCGAGGTCCTTGGCAAGCGGCAGCTTAGCAATGGTGAGCTGGTACTTGATCGAGCGCGCCTGCTTCTCGCTGATCTCGGCGTTGAGTAGATCACCGACGATGCGCTGAGGTTCGTGCTGTCGTTTGACGGCGGTGGCCATGATCTCGTCGAAGGCGGCCTTCATGCCGTAAAGCTTGAGTTCGCCCATGAGGTCGAAGAGTTGAGTTCGTTCCATCAGATGGTTCTCCTGAGGTTGTCGTAACGGGCACAATCGGCGATGGGCGCGTGGCGCAGCGTCAGCGCAGCGGGCGTGAGGATCGTGGCCGGCGGGCCGGGATCACGCTGGCGGGCCAGGATGTTGAGGACGACATCGGCGGAGTGGACGCCCTGCGTAATCGCTTCGGCGCAGGCGGCCTCGACCGCCGGCAGCCCATCGGTGAGCACCGCGGTGAGGATATCGACCATCTGCCGATTGCCATCGTCGGCGCCGGCGAGTTTGCGCCGCACGCGCTCCATCGCAGCCGGCAGAACCCAATCCTTGAAGGGTGCGCCATTGCGCAGGGCGCCGGGCTTGCGGGCAAGCACCGGCACGTAGTGCCAGGGGTCGTAGAAAGTGTCGCCGCGGCCGAACGAGCGAGGATGATCGGCAACGGTCCGCCCATCCTGGCGGATCACGATGCGGTCGGCATAGGCATGAATCTCGACCGGTCGCCCGACCGCACTAGCCGTCACCGAGTACTTGTTGTTGTCGAAGCGCACCAGGCAGGTCTTCGAGACCGATGCCGGTACCGCGTGGAATCCGTCGAACCGGCCAGCATAGGGAACGAGCTTCGGCCGCTCTGCCTCGAATACCTCCCAGATCGTCTGCTCGGTCAGCTCCGGATGGTGATGCGCCTTGGCGTAGGCGATGCATTTATCGAGCAGCCAGGCGTTCAGTTCATCAAGGTTCTTGAACCGAAGCCGCGGCGTGAAGAACCGCTCGCGGACAAGCCCGACCTGGTTCTCGACCTGGCCCTTCTCCCATCCCGATGCCGGCGTGCAGGCGACCGGCTCGACGAGATAATGACTGCACATCTGCAGGAAACGGCGATTGTAAAGCCGCTCCTTGCCGACGAGGATCGTCTCCACTGCCGTCTTCATGTTGTCGTAGATGCCTCGCTGGCATGCGCCCTTGAACAGAGCGAAGGCACGGTCGTGGGCGTCGAACACCATCTCCTGCGTCTCGCGCGGATAGACCCGTACGAACAGCATGCGGCTGTGACAGAGCCGGACATGGGCGGCCTTCACGGTCACCGTCACGCCGCTCAGCAGGACGACCTCATGGCTCCAATCGAACTGGTAGGCTTCCCCTGGCGCGAAGCTCAGCGGGACGTAGGCCGCCGCCGTGGATTGCCCGCGCTCCTTGGCCCATCGCCTGGCGTAGCGCCGCACGGCATCGTAGCCGCCGTCATAGCCAAGTCCGCGCAGCTCCTCGAACAGCCGGATCAGTGTCAGGCGTTCACGCGCCACCTTGGCTTCGTTCACCGACAGCAATTGATCGAGCTTCTCGCTCCAAGGGCCGATCTTCGGAAGCGGTTGCGCCTCTCGCTCGTAATGAAACTCGGTCGCCTTCGATCGGATTACCTTCCGTACGACCTTCCGAGACAATCGCAGCTCACGGCAGATGACCTTGATCGGCTTGCCTTGGACAAAAAACGCACGGCGGATCTTCGCAATCGTCTCCACGACCAGCATTCCAATCTCGGCTCCCATGATCATGGAAGCCAGTGTGGACCCTCAACTGTAGGGTCCCGATTGGATGCCGATCACCCTATGAGGACCTACAGGGGGGTCCTTTTTGCACGCCGAAACTCAGCCTGTAGCAGGCTCGTTCACGAACCTGTATGGCGACGGAGCCGTCGTAGTACCCAAAAGCCCGGCGTAATGGCCGGGACAGCTGCCGCGAGGCGGACGATCACGCGCATAAGGCCGGGCGACCGAGCCGAAAGCGCCTCTGACCGGGGGAAGGACGATGCCGCCAACAACGGCATTTGCAGTATGCGTGGAAGAGATTCTTCGACGGAGAGGTTCTGCTGATGCAGGCCGTTACGATCCAGAGGAGAATTGAATCACTGCCGACCTTGTCGTGGTCTGGCAAGCGAATAAACGGCCTTCACCGCCTGATGAGATCACCATATCTCTTCGAGCGGGCCTACGAAAAGGTCTCCCGCAACAAGGGAGCCCTGACGCCGGGTGTTGACGGCAAGACCTTCGACGGCATGTCGCTGGAGAAGCTCGCCGACATTGCCAAGCGCGTCGCAGACGGCACGTATC
>JBAUGC010000395.1:0-3695 GCA_049679485.1 Xanthobacteraceae bacterium | reverse complement strand
GCCCAGAAGATCATCAAGATCCAGGACATGGCGATGCGCGCCCGCGCGCCGATTATCGGCCTGTTCGACGCCGGCGGCGCCCGCATCCAGGAAGGCGTCGCTGCGCTCGGCGGTTACGGCGAAGTGTTCAAGCGCAACGTCATCGCCTCGGGCGTCATTCCGCAGATTTCCGTGATCATGGGGCCATGCGCCGGCGGCGACGTCTATTCGCCGGCGATGACCGATTTCATCTTCATGGTGCGCGACACCAGCTACATGTTCGTCACCGGGCCCGACGTGGTGAAGACGGTGACCAACGAGATCGTCACCGCCGAAGAACTCGGCGGCGCTTCGGTGCCCGCCACCAAATCCTCGATCGCCGACGGCGCCTACGACAACGACGTTGAATGTCTCTTACAAGTGCGCCGGCTCCTCGATTTCCTGCCGCTGAATTTTTCCGCCGGCGTGCCGGAATGGCCGTCGTTCGACGACATCGACCGCATCGAGCCGTCGCTCGACTCGCTCGTGCCGGAGAACCCGAACAAGCCTTACGACATCAAGGAGCTGATCCTCAAAACCGTCGACGAGGGCGACTTCTTCGAACTGTCGGAAACCTACGCCCGCAACATCGTGATCGGTTTCGGCCGAATCGCCGGCCGCACTGTCGGCTTCGTCGCCAACCAGCCGATGGTGCTCGCCGGCGTGCTCGACAGCGACGCCAGTCGCAAGGGAGCGCGGTTTGTGCGGTTTTGCGACGCCTTCAACATTCCGATCGTGACCTTCGTCGACGTGCCAGGATTTTTGCCCGGCACTGCGCAGGAATATGGCGGCCTGATCAAGCACGGCGCCAAGCTGTTGTTCGCCTATTCGCAGGCGACGGTGCCGCTCGTCACATTGATCACCCGTAAAGCGTTCGGCGGCGCCTACGACGTGATGGCATCAAAGCACATCGGCGGCGACGTCAACTACGCCTGGCCGACCGCGCAGATCGCGGTGATGGGCGCCAAGGGCGCGGTTGAGATCATCTTCCGCGGCGACATCGGCGACGCGGACAAGATCGCCGCGCGCACCAAGGAATACGAGGAGCGCTTTTTATCGCCGTTCATCGCCGCCGAGCGCGGCTACATCGACGACGTGATCATGCCCCACGCCACACGGCCCCGCATCGCGCGTGCGCTCGCGATGCTGCGCGGCAAGACGGTGGAGATGCCGGGGCGGAAGCACGACAATTTGCCGGTGTGATCGTAACGGCTAAAAAGGATTCGGCTCGCGGTGTCGGGGAAGTGACCGTGCTGCAGACGTAATCGCGTCAGAAAGAGGCCCTAGTTGAGAGGGGCCGGAGTGACGGCTACGGCTCGCTAGCTGCTTCAGCCGCTCGGGCGGATACTTCATAAGAGCTTTCAATAACTCGCGGAACGCCTGTGAGCGATCTTTCATACCTGAAGGTCTCTCCCCTACCATGATAAGAAATTCGCGCACATCGGATGTGCTCGGAAGGAATTGCCTTTGATCATATCGCTGAGCGAGCTCGGTTAGAAAGGGGATTTGGGCGGGAGACAACTCCTTTGCACGCTCGACCTGCTCGACGGCGCGGAGTTTGCGAGACGTGATCTTTCGTTCATTCCCTGGCGATTCGATGGGACGCGTGTCAGCCGACCCCGTCAAACGCGCGAGGGCATTCTGCACTTCTGAGCTACTCCATTCCTGTAACATCGCTGAAAGAAGATTATCCAGCAGCGTCAGTCTGCGCGTCATCGCATCTTTCCTCAGTTCTAAAGTCCCATCGACCTGAAAAATTCGTTTGCGAAACGAGAGAAATATTGAGCGTTGCCGGAATAGCTATAGTCGCCGCGCATGATCTTTGGAAAACCTCTTGAAAAGAGTATCTCGTTGTCAAAAATTGGCCAATCATTTTTCCTTGCTTCCGCTCTGATATCGCGCAGAGCTCGTGTTTTTTCAGGGCCCCCGTTGTTCCCGCCGTCGTAAAATGCGTTGTTGATTACAACGCCACATACGTCAAGAGTGTGAACGATTTTGGTTCCGGAAATTATTTAAGGATTGCTGTAGTAAAGGAAATCCGATCGTCGCAAAATATTCTGGCTTGACGGGAACGAGTACGTTGCCCGTTGCGTGGTAAGCTGCGAGCGTCAGGATAGATTCGGTCGGCGCGCAGTCGACGATAACAAAATCCTTGTTTTTAAAATTCTCGCTTAGGAAGCAGGCCAGTGCGCGGGGGTCAGGTCTCACCGCGCCCAAGAGATTGTCAGAAAAATCGAACCGAGAAGGAATAAGTTGCAGCGACCTTGACCCAGACTGTTCAAGCGTCTCGACAGCCATTTGGGGATGCAAAGTGGATGGAGTTGAAGATTGCTGGGTCGGAGGGACGTACCCATTAAATATTTCGACAATGGAAGGACGCTGTTGGTCCAGAAAATCCGCATAATCGTCATGCATCAGGCCTTGGCTTAAGTTTGATTGTGGGTCCAAGTCGATGGCCAACACGTCTAAATCTCGGTTTGCGTAACCGTACCGAGCAAGAAGTGCGGCGATCGTCGATTTACCTACCCCGCCTTTCAAATTTATCACACACACCGCTACTGGGCCCTCGGCCATTTTGATCCCCTCTCGCCCCAAGGTTGTATGAAGATACCTCGTTCGTTTTCAACAATCTATTGGCTGGCTCGGCCGCTGATTGCTGGGTAGAGCGGTTTGGGCTATCGGCGGTATGGACCAAATGTTTGCCTCTCGCCCTTCGTTTCCGTGGCGACGATTTCGGTTGACCCGCGATTCTGAGCGAAATGCAACGTTTCCGTAACGGCCTTCTCGCCGAACGCGGAGATCAAGTTTCGCGCCGCCTAGACCCGGAGAATCGTTAGCGCGCTGTACGTCGCGCATAGCCGTGGCGCGCCGTCGCCTCTCTACCGGAGCTTGCTCGGTGGACAGTTCTGTCGCGGACCGGCTGCACGCGGCCGCGGATTCTGCCAATTCAGCGAATATCGGTGGAAGCCGCTGCGTTGGCGGAGGCGCCGGGCGTATCGTCTTGCTACAGTCGGGGGATTTCGCTTAGAGCGCGCCGAGCGCTTTGAGTTCGGCTTTCGCGCCTTCATAGCTGATCAAATAATCCGGGCAGCCGTCTGTCGCCTGGCGGAAATGCCGTGTGGCGTCGTCCTTCTTGCCCGCGTGCAGATCGAGTTCGCCGATAAAGAAATTGATGTCACAGAGCTGCCTTTTCTTCATCGCAGCATCAGAATTGTCGGCGGCGGCGAGCGCCGCGTCCGCGGTGATCTCCCCGAGATAAAGCCGAACGGCCGGCGCCGGCCATCGGGTCATGTCGAGCTGTTTGGCCGCTTCGGCGAGCGCGCTTGACCGATTGCCGCGCTTGTTTGCGATGTCGAGCCACAGCGCTGCATAGGCGTCTTTCGGCGCCAGACTGGTTGCGTGGGCGAGATCGGCGAGCGCCCCCTGCAAATCGCCTGTGGCCAGCGCGAGCCGCCCGCGCGAGAAAAGGGCGCCTAGGTTGTTTGGATCGCGGGTGATGATCGCGCTGTAATCCGTGATCGCCTTGGCGTAGTCGCCCTTGTTCTTATACGCGTTGCCGCGATTGTAGTAGGCGCCCAGGTTTTTCGGATCGACTGCGATCGCCTGACCATAATCCGCGACGGCGCGGTCGAAGTCCTTCTTGTCGAAGAGGGCATTGCCGCGATTGAGGTAGGCGG
>JBAUGC010000394.1:0-4609 GCA_049679485.1 Xanthobacteraceae bacterium | reverse complement strand
CACCAATTACCTGCGCCTGATCGGCGCCGATCACCGTGCGCTATTTGAGGCGGCCGAGCAGGAGGCGCCCGGATTCGCCTTCGTCGTGCGCTCCATGAATCTCGACTTCCTGCGGCCGGCTCGCATGGATGACGTGCTCGACGTCGTCACCGAACCGGCGGACGTTAAAGGCGCGTCCATCACTTTGCGTCAACGTGTCATGCGCGGCGAAGAGCTTCTGGTCGAAGCCCACGTCCGTGTGGCCTTTATCAGCGGCGGTCGCGCCCGCCCGATACCAAAGCCGCTGCGCACCGCCATGAAGGCCGATCGCGAGGCGTTGCAGTCCTGAATAGCTGCGTGCGGCGCCGCCGAACTGTCGAGAAGGTCGACGGCATGGCCGGACTCATGTAAAGGGTATTAACATGAGCTGGTCGAAGGAAGACAAGGACGGCCCGCGCGGCTACCACCACGGCAATCTGAAAGAGGCGCTGCTTCGCGCCGCGCTCGAACTGATCGCGCAAAAGGGACCGGCTGGCTTCACATTTGCGGAAGCGGCCCGCTGGGCCGGGGTTAGCCCGGCGGCGCCCTATCGTCATTTTCGCGACCGCGACGAGCTTTTGTCGAGTGTGGCGCTGCGCGGCTTCAATCAATTCGAGGCGGTGCTGGCGCGGGCCTGGGACGAAGGCCGCCCCGACGCCTTCACGGCGCTCGACTGTCTGGGCAGGGCGTATCTGGAGTTTGCCCGCACCGAGCCGGCCTATTACTCAGCCATGTTCGAGGCTGGCATTCCGCTCGCCACCAACTCCGAACTGCGCGAAGCGGGCGATCGAGCCTTCGCTGTGCTCCGCGGCGCAGCGGAAAAACTGTGCGGCCATATGCCTCCAGGCGGCCGGCCCCCGGCGCTGATGGTCGCACTCCATATCTGGGCAATGGCGCACGGCATCGCGTCATTGTTCGGCCGCGGCGATGCGGCGAAACGCAATTTGCCAATGGCGCCGGAAGAACTTCTGGAGGCCGAAGTGCTGGTTTACCTGCGCGGCCTTGGCGTGTCGGAAGCCAAAACCGCGCGTCCCGGATAGCAGACGGCAGTGCCCTTCACAAAACCGCGAGGCTCTTGACAGCCCGAAAGCCGGATGTAAATGTTATTTACATTCACACCTAGGAGGTACCATCATGGTCCTCGTCGACAAGCTCGATGAACTTGGAAAACCGGCCTGGATCGCGCTGGCGGTCCTCGGCTTTATCGCCTGGTGGCCAGTCGGCCTCGCAGTGCTCGCCTTTTCTCTTGGGAGCGGAAGAATGGGATGCTGGCATCGTCAAAATGGCGGCCGATGGGAGAACCACATGGGCCGCTGGCAATCGAAGATGGAGCGCATGCAAGAAAAGATGGATCGCATGCGCAGTAGAATGGACGGCACGCGCAGCGCCGGAGGCAATTGGTGGGGCACTCCGCCCTCGAGCGGCAACCGCGCGTTCGATGACTACCGCACCGAGACGCTGCAGCGGCTCGAAGAGGAGCAGCGCGAGTTCAAGGAATTCCTGGAGCGGTTGCGCTTTGCCAAGGACCGCGCGGAATTCGACCAATTCATGAACGAGCGCCGCAACCGCCCCGCGCCCGACCAAGGTAAACAGCCGCAACCGCAGGCGTAACAATTATCTCGCATCAGCCGCGCCTGTTGTTGTTAGGGCCGTCCATTTTCCCGAATGGACGGCCCTCTACTTTTATTAGC
Organism: Xanthobacteraceae bacterium; assembly: GCA_049679485.1. Taxonomy (GTDB): domain Bacteria; phylum Pseudomonadota; class Alphaproteobacteria; order Rhizobiales; family Xanthobacteraceae; genus BOG-931. The sequence goes on along the minus strand of JBAUGC010000394.1, from coordinate 2,900 downwards.
GTGCCTGCGCGGCCAGGCATTAACCGCGCGTTAAGCACAACCGGGCTTCGTTACGCTCGGACGACCGGTGTTGCGCCCTAGTTTGGACAAGTTTCGCGATGATTTCGGTCCTGCCGGTGGCGGGTCCGGCTTGGGTCCTCGCGACATATTCAGGTCTTGGTCGGCGCGCGCGATGCGGCTGGCTGCTGCCTTTGCTCCCGGCGCCGGCGCGCCGCTCGGTCATCGCCCGGTCGGATCGCCGAAAGGACGCGCCCATGAACCCTGCCGACATTTCCGCGTCGGCCTTGCCGTTGACCTCCTCCGACCTGTCGCTGTTCCACCTGTTTTGGCAGTCCCATTGGTTGGTCAAAACGGTGATGTGCGGCCTGATCGTCTGCTCGGTCTGGGTCTGGGCGATCGCCATCGACAAGACGATTCTCTTCTCGCGCTTTCGCAGGGCTGCGGATCGGTTCGAACAGGCCTTCTGGTCCGGCCAATCGCTCGAAGAGCTGTACGCTTCGCTCGCAGCCGAACCGGGCCATTCGACCGGCGCGCTGTTCGTCGCCGCGATGCGGGAATGGAAAAAAAGCTTCGAGAGTCACGTCCGATCGCTTGCCGGTCTGCAGATGCGCATCGAGAAAGTGATGGATGTCGCCATCGCCCGCGAGGTCGAGCGGATGGAGCGCTGGCTCCTGGTGTTGGCGACCGTGGGCTCGGCCGGCCCCTTTATTGGCCTGTTCGGCACCATTTGGGGGATCATGACGGCGTTCCAGTCGATCGCGGCGTCGAAAAACACCTCGCTCGCCGTGGTCGCCCCCGGCATTGCCGAGGCGTTGTTTGCGACCGCGATTGGACTTATTGCCGCCATTCCGGCGACCATTTTCTACAATAAGTTCATCACCGAGGTGAACCGGCAGGCGCAACGCCTCGAGGGGTTTGCCGATGAGTTCTCGGCGATCCTGTCGCGGCAGATCGACGAGCGCGGTTAAGGGCGGATATGGCGGGCAACGTCATCAGCGCGGCGTCGGGGGGCCGGCACAGGCGCCGCCGGCGCGGCGTCATGAGCGAGATCAACGTCACCCCGTTCGTTGACGTGATGCTGGTGCTGCTCATCGTGTTCATGGTGTCGGCGCCGCTCTTGACGGTCGGCGTCCCGCTCGACCTGCCGCAGAGCCAGGCCAAGTCGCTCGACCAGGATCGGGAGCCGCTGACCATCTCGGTGAACAATCAGGGCCAGGTTTTTCTCCAGAACAACGAGATCAAGGTCGAAGATCTGGTGCCGAAGCTCAAAGCCGTCACCGACGCGCGCGGCGGGCTCGACGAGCGCATCTACGTGCGTGGCGACAAAAAAGTTGATTACGGTACCATGATGCGGGTGATGGGCCGCCTGTCCGCGGCCGGGTATCATCGGGTGGCTCTGGTTACCGAGGTCGAGCAGGGCGGAGGATGAGGCGTAGTCTGATCATATCGGGCATCGCCCATGTCGTAGTGTTGGGCTGGGGGCTGGTCGCTTTCGCCGCGCGGCCGAACGACGCGCCGCCGACCGAGCCGCTGCCGGTCGAATTTATTTCCTCAACCGATTTCACGCAGCTCACCAACGGCGTGAAGAACGCGCCGAAGCCCGTTCACGATGCAAAGCCGCTGGCCGACAAGGTCGGCGAGCCGAAGCCGGTCAAGGAGCTTGCGCCCAAGGTTGTCGACAAGCCGGAGGTCAAGACCGACGCTGCGCCGGTGCCCAAGCCGGAAGCGAAAACCGAGACCAAAGCTGCCGAGAAGATTGAAAAGCCTGAGCCCAAACCAAAAGACACCAAACCAAAGACCGATCAGGTTGCCGAGGCCTTGAAAAAGGAAGAGCTGAAAAAGCCGCCAAAGAAGCCCCCTGAGTTCAAGCCCGATCAAATCGCCGCGGAACTGAAAAAGGAAGAGGCGAGGAAGCCGCGCCCGGCTCCCAAATTCGATGCCGATCAGGTTGCGGCGCTGCTCGACAAGCGCGATCCCCAGCGGCAGCTCGCGAGCGCAGAGACCTTAAGCAATGCGGCTTCGCTCGGAGCGCCCACGGCACACGCGGCGCAATTGTCGGTTTCGGAACTCGACGGGCTGCGCCGGCGGCTGAGTGAGTGCTGGAATCCGCCGCCAGGCATCGACATGAATTCCGACTTCTATGTCGTGCTTCGGGTTCAGTTCAAACCCGACGCCTCGCTCGCCGGCGAACCGGTCGTGGTCGAGGATTCGGCGTCGTCATTGGGTCCGGCGCTTGCCGAGAGCGGCAAACGTGCGCTGCTATCGTGCCAGCCGTTCACCATGCTCAAGCCGGAGCATTACGATCTCTGGAAAGACATTTCCGTGAAATTCAATCCGCACGAACTGCTCGGCCAATAAGCGATTTCCCGGACATGATGCTGCCTTCTCTTTCGATTTCCACGCGAACATCGTCTTTGACACGCCGCCATGCGCTCCAGCTTGGCGCCAGCGCCGGAGCTTTGCTGCTGTCGGCGCGTATCGCCCCCGCCCAGGTTCGCCTCGACATCACCCCGGGCAACGCCCAGCCGATGCCGATTGCGATCGCGGATTTTCTCGGCGGCGCTCCAAGCGACAACGAAACCGCCGTGGGCGTGTCGCAGATCATTACCGGCAACCTCAAGCGCAGCGGTCTGTTTGCGCCGATCGATCCGGCCGCCTTCCTCGAAAAAATCGGCAATGTCGACGCCGTGCCGCGTTTTGCCGATTGGCGCACCATCAACGCGCAGGCGCTGGCGACTGGACGCGTTACGCGCCAGGCCGACGGACGGCTGAAGGCCGAATTCCGCCTCTGGGACGTGCTCGCCGGTCAGCAGCTCGCCGGCCAGCAATACTTCACCACGCCGGACAATTGGCGCCGCGTCGCTCACATCATTTCGGATGCCATTTACGAGCGGCTGACC
>JBAUGC010000393.1:0-21457 GCA_049679485.1 Xanthobacteraceae bacterium | reverse complement strand
ACCATCAAATTTTGCAGGCCGGTCGGGGCGACATTTAGGCTAGTTCACGTTCGTTTCCAAGAGGCTTCCCGGGAGGCAAAACCCGCGCGGATTAAGCCCCTGCCGCACCGGCCGCGGCAGCGAGAGGCTTGCTGGCCGTACCGTCTAAACGGGCGAAACGGATTAGCGAAAAATGCCCGAGCGGCGGCATAGTGCGCCGCTCGACGACGCGCACCCCGCCGTGCCCCGCAGCCCATTGCGCCAAGCGCTCCCAGCGGAATTCCGGCCGCCAGCCGAGCCGGCGCGCTAGCGGCGCGAATCCCTGTTCGAACGACGAGCGCAAACCAGCCTCGGCGCCGAGATGATTTACCAGAATGATTTCGCCGCCGGGTTTTACGACGCGCGCAAATTCATCCAGCGTCGCCTCCGGGTCCGGCACTGCGGTGATGACGTATTGCGCGACCACGACGTCGAACACGCCGTCGCGGAAGCCGAGATGCTGCGCATCCATCACCGCGAGCCCGTCGACGTTGGTCAGACGATGCTCCGCGGCGCGCGCCTTGGCCTTGCGCAGCATCGGCGCGGACAGGTCGATGCCGGTAAGGCGATTCGTCCGCGAATAATCAGGAAGCGACAGGCCGGTGCCGACGCCGACTTCGAGGATATGCCCGCCGGCGCGCTCGGCGGCGGCGATCGACGCTTTGCGGCCGCGATCGAACACTGCACCGAAGACCAGATCATAGACCGGCGCCCAGCGAGCATAGGCCTTGGCGACCGTATCGTTGTCGAGCTCCGCCGCCATCCACGCCCACCGCCGCGGCGCGCGCGCCGCGTCTTCGTCAATGCGCCGCCGCCAAATCTTCGCGATGCGCTTCCCGTGCCCTCGGTGCTGCGACCGTGCTGGCGATAATGCCGCCGCCCAGTACGCGTGCTTGGCCTTCGCCTGAATCATAGAACGCGCAGGCCTGGCCCGGCGACACGCCGTCTTCGCTCGCGATCAACTCGACATCGATCGCGCCGTCCGTCGCCTCGCGCAGCCACGCCGGTTGCGGCGGCCGGGTCGAGCGGACCTTCACGAAAACCTCGGGGTGCCTCTCCAGCGCCTGCCGGATCGTCCCATCGCCAAGCCAATTGATGTCGCGCAAGCGGATGCGGCTGGTGCGAAGCGCCTCGCGCGGGCCGACCACTACCCGGCGCGAATTGGCGTCAAGCCGCACAACATAAAGCGGCGAACCAGTCGCGACCCCGAGCCCGCGCCTCTGACCAACAGTGAAATGGATGATGCCGTCATGCCGGCCGATAACCCGGCCGTCGAGATCGATGATTTCGCCGGGCGCGGCCGCCCCCGGCCGCAGCCGCTCGATCATATCGGCGTAGTGTCCGCTCGGCACGAAGCAGATGTCCTGGCTGTCGGCTTTGTCGGCGACCGGCAAGCCGAAGCGCCGCGCCAGCTCGCGCGTCTCCGCCTTCGTCTGCTCGCCGAGCGGAAAGCGCAGCAGATCAAGCTGGGCGCGCGTGGTCGCGGACAAAAAATAGCTCTGATCGCGCTCTGCCTCCCGTGCGCGATAGAGCGCGCGGCCGCCCGCGGGCAGCGCCCGCGACGCCACGTAGTGGCCGGTGGCCAGAACGCTGGCGCCAAGCTCGCGCGCGGTTCCGAGAAGATCGCGGAACTTGATCGACTGGTTGCATTCCAGGCACGGCACCGGCGTCTCGCCGGCGACGTAGCTGTCGGCAAAGCGATCGATTACCGCTTCCTTGAAGCGGCTCTCGTAGTCGAGCACGTAATGCGGAATGCCGATGCGTTCGGCAACGGCGCGGGCATCGTGAATATCGCGGCCGGCGCAACAGGCTCCCCTGCGGTGGGTCGCTGCACCGTGGTCGTAGAGCTGCAGCGTGATCCCGACGACGTCGTACCCGGCGTCAGCCAGAAGCGCCGCCGTAACCGAGGAGTCGACCCCGCCCGACATGGCGACGACCACCCGGGTGGCTGACGGCTTACCTTCGATATCGAGACTGTTCAGCATGGCCACGCAGCCCACTTCTTCCCGGCGGCTGATCGAGCGGCTGCTATACCACGATCGCCTCAGGGCTTGCGCATTACTATAGGCGTCGACGGCTCCCTTCGCCACGGCCGCGACCGCCGATGCCCGCTTCGACGACGCGGCAAAATTTGCCGCGTGGGCGCAGAGGCTGCCGTACGTCGTGCCGGCTAACTTTTGTCATCTTGTTGTAATTCAAAGGATTTTTGACCTTCTGCGGCTGGCCCGGCGGTTGCAAGTGACCGCTCGGGTCATCTCGACGGCAGGGGCTCTACGGTGCCGAGTATAGTGTCAGACGTTAATGCCACGCTCTCGATTGCGTCCTCGCAGTGGCAGCCGGGGCCGGCTCAAGCGCAACAAACCGACGGCCAGCCGTTCGCGGCCATGCTTGACGCCACGACCGCCGCACCGACACCGCCGCCAAGCCTACTACCCCAATCCGCCAACCAAGCACCCTCGCCGACAGCTGGGAACACGCAGAGCGTGGGTTCTTCCGGCCTCGCCGCGACCGGCAGTGCGAGTGCGGCGTCCGATTCGACCGGCAGCGCGAGTGCGGCGCCCAATGGGACCGGCAGCGCAAGCGCGGCGTCCGATTCGACCGGCAGCACAAACACGGCCTCCAACTCGACCGGCAGCACGAGCGCGGCGTCCAATTCGACGGGAAGTCCGAGCAAAGCGTCCAACTCGACCAGCAGCGCGAGCGCGGCGTCCAACTCGAAGACAGCGAGCTCGGCCCCCAATGCACAGATGGCCTTCAATCCCCGGTCCAGCGCAAACGCCGGCTCCAATGCACCAGCAGGATTTAAGGGCAGCGGCAATCTCAAGACCAACGCGAACACAGGCTTCGACCCGCCGACCGTAACAGGCGGCAACACCGCCCCTCAGTCGACGCCAGCCGTCCCGCCGAATGCAAAAGCCGCGAGCGGCGCGAAACCCCAGACTGCCGCGACAGCGGCAACGACAAACAATGCCGATACCGCTGTGCCGGTGAATGCCGGCCTGCCCGCGGTCCAACAGACTGGCCTGCCGGCACCAGTAGCCAAAACGTCTTCGAACGACGGCAAAGCCGATGACGGCAAAGACAGCGATGCGACAGATAGCGCCGCCGCGACGCCAACGCCAGCCGCGCCCACCCAGGCGCAAGCGGCAGCCAATCCGACGCAACCGGTCGCAACGGCCATCACCGTCAACACCGCCGAAAACACCGTACCGGCGCCGGCTAACGCGTCCGCCGCAGACTTAACCGTCGGTGAGCAAACCAAGCCGCAAACGAGGCTTACCACCGCGGCCATGGCGGCCAGTCAGAGCGCGGCTTCGGCACAAGACACCGCAGAAACCGCCTCAGCTAAGGAAGCGCCTCCGGCCGGACAGGTCGACAACACGGCCAGTGCCGGAGCGGGCTCGACCGACGATGCGGCCAAAGCTGAAGCCGTGCCGGCTCACGCTGCGCAGCCAACGCCAAGCCAGGCGGCCAACGATCCGACCGTATCGGCGCAGACCTCCGGACCAGCATCCGCGAATGCGGATCGTGCTGCCGCGCAGGCAACACAGCCTTCCGTGGTCTCGACATCTGACAATGCTGTGGCCGCGCCGAATGCTCAAGGCCACGAGACCGCCAAAGCGAGCGGCGTCGATGGTCTGCCGAATTTCGACTTCGCGGCCTCAGCTACTTCGGCATCGTCGGCGACCGCGGCCGTTGCACCTTCGGGCACGGCTTCCACCGACAGTGTTCCTATAGCCGGTCTCGCCGTCGCGATCGCCGCCCGGGCTCAGCAGGGCTCCAACCAGTTTGACATCAAGCTCTCGCCTCCGGAACTCGGCCGCATCGATGTGCAACTCAATGTCGATGGCAACGGCCAGGTGACCTCACATATGACCGTCGAGCGACCTGAAACGCTTCAACTGCTGCAGAGCCAGCAGCCGCAATTGCAAAACGCGCTCGAGCAAGCGGGTTTAACGACCGCCGATAACGGCCTCCAGTTCTCTCTGCGCGATCAATCTTTCACGGGTCAGAACAGCGGTTCCGGCTCGCAGTCGACGCCGACCCAGCTTGTCATTCCCGAGCCGGAACTCGCGCCCATCGCCGCAACGCAGATTTACACTCGTGCGGGCCTCGGTAGCGGGATCGACATCCGTGTTTGAGCAGCAATGGGATAACAAAGGAACAATGTCATGAGCATTCTCTCCAACGCGGTCTCGTCGGCAGCATCGCAGGTCAATTCCGCCGCATCGTCAGCGGCATCCCAGATCGGCACGACTGCTTCGAATGCGCTCTCTTCGCTTACCGGCACGAACTCAAGCACGACATCGACCGGGACAACCGGGTCCACCGCACCTACCGGCTCGCAAACGATTGCCGGCAATTTCAATACCTTTCTTCAGCTCCTGACCACGCAGCTGCAGAACCAGGACCCGCTGTCGCCGCTCGACACCACTCAGTTTACCCAACAACTGGTCGAATTCGCCTCGGTCGAGCAGCAGGTCAATATGAACACCAACCTGCAAACGCTGATCTCGATGCAGCAGACCTCGGAAGCGACGTCGGCACTGCAGCTCGTCGGCAATACCGTTACGGTCAACGGCAATGCCGCCGCGCTCTCCAACGCCACCAACAGCCCGGCGACGTGGAGCATCAATTCTTCCGCCACGGCGACGGGCACGGTCACGATTACCAGCTCGGCGGGAACGACGGCCTATACCGGAACGGTGGCGCTTAACTCCGGAACGCAGAGCTATAGCTGGAACGGTGTCGGCAGCAACGGCCAGACCTGGCCTGACGGCACTTACACGATGACGATCAGCGCGACCGGCGCCAACGGCCAGCCTGTCACCGTGTCCACGCAGGTGCAGGGCGTCGTCACCGCCGTCAACATCAATCAAAACCCGCCGACCCTCACGGTGAGCGGACAGAACATTCCGATCAGCCAGATCCAGTCGCTCAGTAACAGCACGCTGAGCAGTCTCAGCAGCGGCATCAGCAATCTCAACAGCAGTATCACCGGCCTGATCCAGAAACTGTAACGGCACCTGGATGATTACCCCGGTCACGTGCTGCCGCGGCTGCCTGTGACCGTACCCGCATTGCCTCGCGCGATATGCGGCCGGGTTCCAAATATTGTGGCAAATTATTCGCCTGCTTAGGCAAATTTTAAGCCGCCATGGGTAACGTCCAGGCCTGGTGTGTTGAGTCCGTGAGAGTTCCAATGACCGAGCCCCATCGCCCGAGGGTCAAGTACGTCATCGGGCCGGACGGTTCGCCCCTGACGATCGCCGATTTGCCGGCCCCGGGAACGAAGCGTTGGGTGATTCGCCGAAAGGCCGAAGTAGTCGCCGCCGTTCGCGGCGGACTTCTTTCGCTTGAAGAAGCCTGCAGCCGTTACACGCTGACGGTGGAAGAATTTCTCTCCTGGCAATATTCGATCGACCAGCACGGCCTCGCCGGGCTGCGCACAACGCGCATCCAGCAGTATCGCCAGTAACGCGCAGTTAAGCGATCTTACCGATCCGTGAACGCCGGCATGACGCCGGCATTTTGATTTACCCACGTCCGGGTGACGCGACGCTAAGTTTAAGCGCGCTCAATCGCCTTCTATTAACTCGCTGCTAACCATCAACCGGGCAAATCTTGCCGGGCAAGGCGCGAATGCTTCGCTCGGGGGAGATCAAGCGCGGTGCAAAGTCTGCTTGAGTTCGTCAAGACGATTGGCGCCGCACGCATCGCCGCGATGGGCGCCGTCACGATCGCGCTCGTCGGCTTTTTCGCCTTTCTGATCCTGCGTGTGACATCGCCGCAGATGACTCCGCTCTTCACCGACCTCAACTACGATGACTCCGCCGCCATCGTGAAGGAGCTGGAGCGGCAAGGCGTCCCTTACGAGCTGCGCAACGACGGCAACATCGTCATGGTCGCGCACGATCGGGTCGCACGCTTGCGCATGGCGCTCGCGGGTAACGGCCTGCCCAAAGGCGGCGGCGTCGGTTACGAGATTTTCGACAAGTCGGACGCGCTCGGCACGACGAGCTTCGTGCAGAATGTCAACAATCTGCGCGCGCTTGAGGGCGAACTGTCCCGCACCATTCGCGCCATCGACCGGGTGCAAGCAGCGCGCGTGCATCTGGTGATGCCCGAGCGGCCGCTATTTTCCCGCGACAAAGTCGAGCCATCCGCTTCCATCGTGCTCAAAGTCCGCGGCACGCTCGAGCCGCAACAGGTGCGCGCCATCCGCCACCTCGTGGCCTCCGCGGTCAACGGATTAAAGCCGCAGCGGATATCGATCGTCGACGAAGCAGGCCACCTTTTGGCCGATGGCGCCAGCGACGACGGCAACGGCGGCGAAGTCACCGCCGACGAGCGGCGAATGGCGTTCGAGAAGCGGCTGCACGACCAGATCGAGGCGATCGTTTCTTCCGTCGTGGGTCCGGGGCGCGCGCGCGTCGAGGTCAGCGCCGATTTCGATTTCAACCGCATCACCCAGACGTCGGATAAATACGACCCCGAGGGTCGCGTGGTGCGTTCGAGCCAGACCCGGGAGGAAACCTCCGCAACCAGCGATAACCGGGAAAACCAGGTCACAGTCGGCAACGAGATACCCGGCGGCGGCGCCGCCGGCAATCAGCAGCGGCAGCAACCGGGGGCGGGGGGCGCCGAGGCTAACGCCACGCCGCGCGACCAGAGCCGAAAGTCGGAGGAAATCGTCAACTACGAGATTTCAAAGACGACCAAGACCGAAGTGATCGAAGGCGGCCGCGTCAGCCGCATCTCGCTTGCCGTCCTTGTCGACGGCACCTACAGCAAGAATGACAAAGGCGAAGTCACCTATCAGCCGCGCAGCAAGGAAGAAATCGATCAGATAACGGCGCTGGTGCGCACCGCGATCGGCTTCGACCAAAAGCGCGGCGACCAGGTCGAAGTAGTCAATTTGCGCTTCGCCGAGATGCCGGCCAATCCGATCACCGAGCCGAGCGGCTGGCTTGCAGCGCTGCAGTTCACCAAAGACGACATTATGCGCGCGATCGAACTGGCCGTCATGGGACTGCTTGGCTTGGTCGTGATGCTGATGGTGGTGCGGCCGCTCGTCCGCCGCGTGCTAACCCCCGAGGAACAAGCGCCGCTAGCGCTGCCTATGGGCGGCACCAGCGGCCAGGAGGCAACCTCGACCACTGCCGCAGGCGCCGATGCCCCGATGCCTGAGCCTAGCCAGACCGCCAAGATGATCGACATCGCCCAGGTCCAGGGCCAAGTGCATGCCCAATCCGTGCAAAAGGTCGGCGAACTCGCCGACCGGAATCCGAACGAAGCCGTTTCCATCATCCGCCAGTGGATGAGCGAGAGCGCCGCAGCCTAAGCCATGCCCTCAAACTATGCCCAACTTGACGGTGGCCGCCGGGACGTAACCAGCAACCCTTTGACCAGTCTCACTGGCAACCAAGCCGCGCCATCGGCCAAACAGCGGATACTTACCGGACCGCAGCGCGCCGCCATCCTGATGCTTGCGCTTGGCGACCAACATGGCGCCAAGATCTGGAGCCTGCTCGATGACGACGAGCTGCGGGAAATTTCGATCATAATGTCCACGATCGGCACGATCGAGGCCGAACTCGTCGAGAATCTTCTGCTTGAATTTGTGTCGCGCATGTCGGCCTCGGGCGCACTGATGGGCACCTACGATGCGACGGAGCGTCTGCTGCAACAATATCTGCCGCCTGAACGCGTCGGCAACATCATGGACGAAATCCGCGGTCCGGCCGGCCGCAACATGTGGGAGAAACTCTCCAACGTTCAGGAGGAGGTGCTCGCCAACTATCTCAAGAACGAATACCCGCAAACCGTCGCGGTTGTGCTGTCGAAGATCGGACCGGACCACGCGGCGCGGGTACTCGCAATCCTCCCCGAGGATCTGGCTCTGGACGTCGTCAACCGCATGCTGCGTATGGAGGCAGTGCAGAAGGAAGTCCTGGAGCGGGTCGAAACGACGCTGCGCACGGAATTCATGTCGAACCTCTCGCAGACGCGCCGGCGCGATGCTCACGAGGTGATGGCGGAAATTTTCAATAACTTCGATCGGCAAACCGAGACTCGGTTCCTCACCGCGCTCGAGGAGGACAACCGCGAGAGCGCCGAGCGTATCAAGACGCTGATGTTCACGTTCGACGATCTGATAAAGCTCGACCCGGCTTCGGCACAAACGCTGATGCGCCACATCGAAAAGGACAAGCTCGCGGTCGCGCTCAAGGGCGCTGCAGAGCCGGTGCGTCAGTTCTTCATGTCCAACATGTCGACCCGCGCCGCCAAAATGCTGGTCGACGACATGTCAGCCATGGGCCCGGTGCGGCTGCGCGAAGTCGACGACGCCCAGGTGCTTCTCGTCAATCTCGCCAAGGATCTGGCGGCCAAGGGCGAGATCGTCATTTCCAAGACGCGCGGCGAGGAAGAGCTGATCTATTGAGCAAAGCATCATGACCGCGCCAGCCAAATTTCTGTTCGATGTGGATTTCGCGGCCGGCGCCGAGCGGGAACCGATGATCGCGCTCGCCGAGCACCAGGTGAAGCTCGCCGGGACGGAAACCGCGGCGCACCGCAGAGGTTATGCTGACGCGCAAAACGATGCTGCCGTCGCCGCCGGCCGCCGTATCTCCGAAGCCCTTGAGCGGATCGCCGTCAGTCTCGGCCAGGCGACCAAGGCGCTGCACGCGGTGGAAGCGCGGCTCGAAAGTGAAGCGGTCGAAGTCGCGGTCGCGGTCGCACGCAAACTCGCACCCGCTTTGATCGGGCGCGAGCCGTTCGCCGAAATCTCCGCGCTCGCAAGCAATTGCTTCCGCGAGCTGGTCGCTTCGCCCCACATTGTCGTCCGCGTCAACGACGCGCTGTACGCGGAAGCGCGCGAGAAGCTCGATGATGTGGCGCGGGCGCATGGCTTCGAAGGCCGCCTGGTGGTGCTCGGCGAACCCGGCGTCGCCGTGAGCGACTGCCGGATCGAATGGGCGGACGGCGGTATCAACCGCGATAAAGCCGCAACGGATGCGGCAATCGGCGAAGCGGTTGCGCGTTACGTGAGCGCGCGTCGCGGTTCGGCCGACGGCACGCTCAATGCTCAGGAGATGCGATCATGAGTGAAGAAGGCAAGGTACCATTGCCCAATCTCGAAGACCGCGGTTCGGAAGCGGACGTGCCGCTGGCGCCGGAGCCGGACGGGACGACGACGCGCATCGCCGGCGATCTCGAAGCGGTATTCGACGTTCCGGTCCAGGTCTCCGCGGTGCTCGGTCGGGCGCGAATGGAAATCAACGACCTCCTTAAAATCGGCCCCGGCACGGTACTCGAACTCGACCGCAAGGTGGGCGAGGCGATCGACATCTACGTCAATAACCGCCTGGTGGCCCGCGGCGAAGTCGTTCTGGTCGAAGAAAAGCTCGGCGTAACGATGACGGAGATCATCAAGGCGGAGCGGTCGTGATGCAGGCGGCGAATAGCGAAGAAGGAATGACACTATGCGGCTACTGATCGTCGGCACGCTCAACGGCCAGCTTACCACCGCGACCAAGATCGCGATGGACAAAGGTGCAACGGTTACGCACGCTGCCGATATCGCCCAGGCACTCGCAGTGCTCCGTTCGGGCCGCGGCGCCGATCTCCTGATGGTCGATGTCGCCATCGCCATTCGCGATCTGGTGACTGCGCTCGAAGCCGAGCACATTCACGCGCCGATCGTCGCCTGCGGCATTGCTACGGATGCACGAGCAGCCGTCGCCGCGATTCACGCCGGCGCCAAGGAATACATCCCGCTGCCGCCCGATCCGGAACTGATCGCTGCCGTTCTCGCCGCGGTCGCCGACGACCGGCGCGAACTGATCTACCGCGACGAAGCCATGGCGCGGGTCGTCAAACTGGCGCTGCAGGTGGCCCCGAGCGACGCTTCGGTACTGATCACCGGCGAATCCGGGACCGGCAAGGAGGTGCTGGCGCGCTATGTGCACGCGCGATCGAGCCGGGCAAAGAAACCGTTCATCTGCGTGAATTGCGCCGCAATTCCGGAAACTTTGCTCGAATCCGAGCTGTTCGGCCACGAGAAGGGCGCCTTCACCGGGGCAGTGGCGCGCCGTGTCGGCAAGTTCGAAGAAGCCAACGGCGGCACGCTGCTGCTTGATGAAATCTCCGAGATGGATGTGCGGCTGCAGGCCAAGCTGCTGCGCGCAATTCAGGAGCGCGTCATCGACCGCGTCGGCGGCAGCCGGCCGGTACCAATCGACATCCGTATTATCGCCACCTCCAACCGCAATCTTGCCGAGGCGGTTCGCGAAAACGCCTTCCGCGAGGATTTGCTGTTCCGCTTGAACGTCGTCAACCTGAAAGTACCTCCGCTACGCGAGCGGCCGGCCGACGTGATCGAGCTGGCACAATATTTCGTCAAGAAATACGCTGCGGTAAACGGCGTGCCAGCGCGGCAATTGTCGCAGGACGCCCGGCGCACGCTGACGGTGAACTACTGGCCGGGCAATGTGCGCGAGCTGGAAAATACCATGCACCGCGCCGTGCTGATGGCGACCGGCGCGGAGATCGGCGCAGAGGCGATCCTCGCTCCCGACGGCGGCCGCCTCGATCAGCAGCGCAGCCCGCCCTCGGTCGCTCATGCCGCACTCGCCGCCGAGCAGGTTTCGCGCGCGCTCGTTGGGCGCACGGTCGCCGAGGTCGAGCGCGATTTGATCCTGGAGACACTCAAGCATTGTCTCGGCAACCGCACCCACGCGGCCAACGTGCTCGGCATCTCGATCCGCACGCTGCGTAACAAGCTGAACGAATATGCAGCCGACGGTTCGCCGGTGCCGCCCCCTGGCGGCGGCGAACCACGCGCGGCGGCGTAGGCTCGGTCGCCGCTTCAGATCGCCTCGATGATCACCGTCTCCACCTCGCCGGCGCCGCTGCGCCGGAATGCCGCGGCTTTTTTGTACTCATCCGAGGTGAAGCAGGCGACACCCTGCTCGAAGGTGGGAAACTCAATCACCACGAAACGCTGAAACTTCTCGGGGCCTTCCATGATCTGGAAACGGCCGCCGCGCGCCAACGGCTTGCCGCCATACTTGGCGAGAATCGCGGGTACTTGATCGGCGTATTTCTTGTACTCGACCGGATCTTTGACCTTGGCGCGCGCAACCCAGTAAGCCGGCATCGATACTTTCTCCATTTTCAAGACGTGCGATGCCAGCGGCCAGCGCGGGCATCAAAGTCGCCGATTGAATTTAGCGACTGTATCACTCCGCGGCGCGACGCGCGGCAACGATCTGGTCGGCGGTTCGCCCGGTCAGTTCGGCCATATGGTCGAACTTGAAGGTGAAGGTGCCGGCGCCGGCAGTCGCCGAGCGAATTTCGACAATAAGGTCGCCGATTTCCGCCTCCGGCATCTTGGCGCGCACCACGTCCCAGCCCTCCCAGCCTTCGCGAGTATCGAAGCCGAGGATTTGGCCGCGTCGTCCCGACATCAGCGCGTTGATCTTCGCGGTCGCTTCAGTCGGGCATACGATCTCGACGAGATGGATCGGCTCGAGCAGCACCGGCTGGCATTGCGGCAGACCTTCAGCGATGCCGATACGGCCGGCGATGCGGAACGCCATGTCCGAGGAATCGACCGTGTGATAGGAGCCATCGATCAGCGCGACGTGGAGGTCGACCACCGGGAAACCGAGCGGACCGTGTTTGAGCGCGTCGATAACGCCCTCTTCGACCGAGGGAATGTAATTGCGCGGCACCACGCCGCCGGTGATCTTGTCCTCGAAGGAAAAGCCGGCGCCCCGCGGCATCGGCTTGATCTCGAGCACGACGTCGCCGTACTGGCCGTGGCCGCCGGATTGCTTTTTATGTCGGCCACGCTGGGTGACGCCCTTGCGGATGGTTTCGCGGTAGCCGACGCTCGGCTGGCGGCGCTCGATGGCAACGCCGTAACGATCGCCGAGACGCTCGGTGGTGACGCGCAGGTGCATCTCGCCCTGCCCCCACAATACCACCTCATGCGTCTCCGGATTGTGCACGATGGTGACTGAAGGGTCTTCCTCGGCAAGCTTGTTGAGCGCCTGGCCGAGTTTGACGTCGTCCTTCCGCTCCTTGGCCGAGATCGCAATGGCCAGCACCGGCGGGTAGGGCTCGATCTTGGCGACAGCGGGATGGGCTTGCTTGCCCGCGGTCAGCGTGTCGCCGGTCCTGGCCTTGTCCAGCTTGGCGAACGCTACGGTCTCACCGAGGGTAGCCGGTCCGCGCTTCTCGCTCGATTGGCCGACGAGCTTGAACACGCCGGCGACGCGACCGGCTTCTTCCTCCGGCGACAAGAACGTCGTGCCGTCGCCGGCCTGTCCAGCGAGCATACGCGCGATCGACATCCGGCCGCCGTGGGTGGTGTTTTGCGTCTTGAGCACATACGCAATGGCGTCGGCGCCGCCCTTTACGCCGAGGCGCTTCGCCGTTTCCGCGATGCCCGGCGACTCATGGCGCAACGCCTTCAACAGCCGTAACACGCCATTAGCGCGCGCCGCGGTTCCCAAAAGCACCGGGCAGACGAGACCTTCGCGCAATTCGAGCGTGAGATCGTCAAACACCTTGTCGCGCGGCGGCTGGATGTCTTCGAGCAGTTGCTCCATCAGCTCGTCGTCATGGTCGGCGAGCGTTTCCAGCATGGAGAAGCGCGCGGTCTTCTCGCGGTCCGCGACGTCGCCTTCCAGCGCCACGATTTCGGATGGAGCGTGCTCTTTGTAAACAAAGGCCCGCTCCAGCGCGAGATCGACAAAGCCGGAGATGAGATCGCCGGAGAAAGTCGGGATTTGGCGCAAGATCAGCTTGGTGCGGGAGGCTGGCTGCAGCAGCGCAAGGACATCGTGGACGCCGGCATTGGCCTTGTCGATCTTGTTGAGGAAAAGAATGCGCGGAATTTTCCGGTCTTCCAGTTCGCGCAAAATGAGCTGAAGCTGCGGTATTTTCTTTTCGTCCAGTTCGCACACGACTATGGCGGCATCAACCGCCGGCAGCACCGCGCGCATATCGTGGACGAACTCGACCGAGCCGGGACAATCAAGAAAGGTGTAGCTGTCGCCCATGAAATTCGTGGTGGCGACTGTGAGCTCGACGCTCATGCGATGGTGACGAGCCTCGTTGCTGCTGTCGCCGACGGTGTTGCCGGCCTCAATCGTGCCCTGGCGCGGGATGACGCCGGTGCGAGCAAGGATCGCCTCAAGCAACGTGGTCTTGCCGCTCTGGAACGGGCCGACCAGCGCGACGCAGCGGGGGCCAGTTGCGCGCGAGGCATTTCCGTTCGTTACCATGACTGCCTCCCAGTGCTGATCCGTCGTTAGTTCGCGGATCGCATACGCCATCGTTTCAGGCGTCGGCGGGGCTGGTCAAGGGGCGCGACATTGCACGCCCCGTGGCAGTCTGCCCCGCTTTAAAGGGGCGCGACCAACTTATCGCACCGGATGCAGCTCCAGCGCGCCGATGCCGCCGGCGACATTAAGGCCGATCTGCCCCTGCACGGACAATGGCTGCAAGGCGACGCTGCGATGTGATCCGCCGACGAGCACATTAGCACCGAGGCCAGCAGCTACGGACACCTCCGCCGTCGCCCCGGCATAGGTCCCGGTGAGCATCCCGAAATACCGGTCGGTGTCGGCGAACACCGCCCAGATGATAACACCGCCGCTGGTTACGCCGATATCGACGCCAACCGTCGTCATCGTGCCGGTATAGGCTTCCTCGGGCTCACCCGGCCGGCCCCTAAAAACGCAGTTCACATTTTTTTGCGAAGCAACGATCAGTCCGATACTGGCCGAAAGCGAGCACGTCAGTGTTCCGACCTGGACTTGCCGCGGCTGCGCGGCCGACGGTGCTGCAGTCAGCGCAAGTGACGCGGCGGCAATGACCGCTGCGGCAAACCAGTTGCGAAGCATATAGATTCTCCCCCCGGGTCCGCCCGATGCGGCCGTCAGCGATCGGATTGTAGGCGAGAATGACACCGCCGTCTTGTCATTCCGGCCGGAATGCAGGCGTGACCGCCCCGTAAGTAACTACTTCAGATTTCCGCAAAAACGCTGGATGCGGGTACAGGCTTCCTCCAGCGCGCTCGTCGCGGTGGCATAGGAAATGCGAAAAGCCGGTCCGACGCCAAACGGTGTTCCCTGGACAACCGCGACGCCTTCAGCTTCCAGCAGTTCAGTGACGAAGTCCTCGTCGGTCGCCAGCTTTTTGCCGGTGGGCGCGGTCTTGCCGATGGTGCCCGCACAAGACGGGTACACATAGAACGCGCCTTCCGGCTTCGGACAGCGAATGCCATTCGCCTGGTTGAGCATCGAGACGCAGAGGTCGCGCCGCTCCTTGAAGATCTTGTTGTGCTTTGGGATGAAATCCTGCGGACCGTCGAGTGCTTCGACTGCAGCCCATTGCGATACCGCGGTCGGGTTCGAAGTCGACTGCGACTGGATCGCGGCCATCGCCTTGATCAGCGGCTCCGGCCCGCCGGCATAGCCGATGCGCCAGCCGGTCATGCAATAGGCCTTGGACATACCATTCACCGTCAACGTACGCTCATACAATCGCGGCTCAAACTGCGCCGGCGAGAAGAACTTGAAGTCGTCATAGACGAGGTGCTCGTACATATCGTCGGACATGACGTGAACGTGCGGGTGCCGCACTAATACGTCCGTCACCGCCTTGAGCTCAGCGCGGTTATAGGCAGCGCCGGTCGGGTTCGACGGCGAGTTGAAGATGATCCACTTGGTCTTCGGCGTGATCGCCCGCTCAAGTGCTTCAGGCTTCATCTTGAAGCCCGATTCCATCGTTGTCACGACCTCGACCGGCTCGCCGCCCGCGAGCAGTACCATGTCCGGATAACTCACCCAATATGGCGCCGGAATGATCACCTCGTCGCCGGGATTGATGGTGGCGACCAGCGCGTTGTAGAGCACCTGCTTGCCGCCGGTGCCGACGATGATCTGCGACGGCTTGTAGGTCAGCTCATTCTCGCGCTTGAACTTGCGGGCGATCGCGGCCTTAAGCTCGGGAATCCCGTCAACGGCAGTGTACTTCGACGCCTTGCCATCGCGGATCGCCTTGATCGCCGCCTCTTTGATGTTCTCCGGCGTGTCGAAATCGGGCTCGCCGGCGCCGAGGCCGATGACGTCACGGCCTGCTGCCTTGAGCGCGCGCGCTTTATCCGTCACCGCGATGGTGGCAGATGGCTTGATGCGCGCAAGTCGGTCAGCAAGAAAGGCCATTGCAAATCTCCCGTAAAGGCGGGTGTTTCCTAAAGCGGCAATGCCGCACAGGCAAGGGAACGCTTTGGAGCGGCGCTCAATTCTCCGTTAAGGCTCCGCTGGCCTAATGGGCGGGCGGAGACGCCACCCGAAATTGAGGAACCGGCATGGGTCAGGCAGGCGAGATTCTGCGCAGCGGCGCTTGGCTTACCCGCGAACGTATCCGGCTCATTGCGGCCGCGATCCTGATCGCGTCCGTGGCCGGTTTTCTCTATCTGGTCGTGACCGTGCACGGGCTGGTTGACCAGCAGGGC
This sequence comes from Xanthobacteraceae bacterium, assembly GCA_049679485.1. Taxonomy (GTDB): domain Bacteria; phylum Pseudomonadota; class Alphaproteobacteria; order Rhizobiales; family Xanthobacteraceae; genus BOG-931. Next base: position 5,901 of record JBAUGC010000393.1, on the reverse strand, counting down.
CGGCCGCTCGGCACCGACTTCTCCGATGTCTATGCAGCCGGAACGTATGTATTAGAGGGCGATCCGGAGGCGCCGTTCGATCCGCCCCGGCAGCACGCGCGCGAGCAACAAATCTTCGGCGAAGCGACACCGTTCTACGGCTGGCATTATCCACCATTCTTCCTGTTTGCCGCGGCGGCCCTGGCGCTGATGCCGTATGGGATTGCGCTTGGGATATGGCAGGCGGTCACGCTCGGCCTTTATCTCCTCACCATCCGCGCAATTGTTCGATCGCCCTCGCAGGACAACGGGGCGTTAGGAATGCGTGCTGACTGGCTGTTGCTCGCCCTCGCCTTCCCAGCCGTCCTGATCAATATCGGCCACGGCCAAAACGGTTTCCTCACCGCCACGCTGGTCGGCGCTGCGCTGATGCAACTCAACCGACGGCCGCTATTGGCGGGGATTCTGTTTGGACTTCTCGCCTATAAGCCGCAGTTCGGCCTCCTGATCCCTGTCGTGCTGGCGGCGAGCGGGCGCTGGCGTTCCTTTGCTGCCGCAGCGGGCACGGTCGTTCTGCTCGCGCTCGTGACCACGTTCGCGTTCGGTCCGCACGTTTGGCGGGCATTCCTGGATTCGACCCGCTTCACCCGCATCGTCGCGCTCGAGCAGGGCGACACCGGCTGGTACAAGATTCAAAGCTCGTTTGCCTGGGCACGCATGTGGGGCGCGAGCGTCACGGTTGCTTACGCGCTGCAAGCCGCGTTGGTCGTCGCCCTTGGCGCGGCGCTGATCTGGTTATGGCGGAGCGGGGCCCCTTATCCGCTCAAGGCGGCAGCGCTCTGCCTCGCCGCTATCCTCGCCACTCCCTATACGTTGGATTACGACATGATGGTGCTGGCGCCCGCGATCGCTTTTGTCGCAGTAGACGGTTTCGCGCGTGGCTTCGGCCCCTGGGAAAAGACCGCGCTCGCCGCCCTCTGGCTGGTGCCGTTGGCCGCACGGTCGGTCGCGCATGTGACACTGATCCCGCTCGGCGTCCCGATTATGCTCGCAATTTTCATTCTGCTATTGCGGCGCAGCACAATTCGGCTTGCCTTTCCGATGGCTTCTCCCGGCGCATTCATTCTAAAATAGCCCAAGACCCCTGCGGCGCAGGGCGCGGTCACGACATCGCCGCGTTCAAGCAATACGTCTGCAAAACGACGATTCTGCCGCACGGAAGGTTGGGGAGCGATCATGTTCACGCTCTATTCGATGCAGCGTTCGGGAAACAGCTACAAGGCGCGGCTCGCCTTGGCGCAGCTCAACATTCCATATCGGCTGGTCGAAGTCGATATTCTCAAAGGCGAGAGCCATACGCCCGAATTCCTGCTGAAGAATCCGAACGGCCAGGTGCCGCTGCTGGAAGTCGCTCCGGGCCGATTTCTCGCCGAGTCCAATGCCATCCTATGGTACATCGCCGGCGGGTCGCCGCTCGCTCCCGATGACCGCATCGAACGAGCGGAAGCGTTGCAGTGGATGTTCTTCGAGCAGCACAGTCTCGAGCCAAATCTCGGAGCGGCCTATTTTTGGCTGACGTTGGTCAGGGGCGGACGCGAATTGCAGAGCCATGCATTTGAGGACTGGATGGAGGAAGGTCATCGAGCGCTAGGCGTGATGGAAAATCATCTCGCGCTGCACGACTACTTCGCCGCTGATCGTTACACCATCGCCGACATTGCACTCTATGCGTACACGCACGTGGCGCATCTTTGCGACTTCGATCTGCGGCCGTTCCCGGCCGTGCGCACCTGGCTTGAGCGTGTCGCCGCCGAACCGGATCACGTCGCAATGGAGTTCAATCCGGCCGCCGCCGTTCCGGCGGCTGCGGGGGCGTGAAGCGGGCGAGGCTCGCGATAGCAAAACGTTAGACGCGCACCGTCCCCGGCCGCGTTAGCCATTGCTTAACCATATTTCACGGAATCGCCTTTGTTCTTCAATGCCAGCGCCCAAGTCCGGCCGAACCGGCGCCGGCTTCAGTTCTGATTGTGGCACAGGATGATTCGAAGGATGACCACCATGACAGAGCTGACCGGCAGGCCCGGATTCGTGGCGCCGAGAACCGGCCGGACAGTAACGCGGAGCCGTGCGATTGCGCTCGGAATGATCGCCACCGGCACGCTCGCCGTTTCGCTGATCGTCGCCGCGACCGCTGTTTCGATGGGCGAGCGATCGTTCGCTCGCGGCCACATTGCCGGGCCGGCCGCCACGCGGATGCCGTTACTGAGGCAATAATCCCCAGCTCAATCTGCTCATTCCCGCGACGGCGGATCAATCGCGAGGCGAGCTGCGACAGCGCCTTCGCTAGCCGATAGGATCGGAAGTGACGATCGGCGCGTTGCAGACTTGAGACGGCTGCGCGCCCGGAGCCGTTGACCGCGATCCGATGAATGAGCAGCCCGCACCGACGCAGACAGCCCCTCCGGCGCACGACCGGACAGTGACTACCCGGTTGTTGGTATTTTTCGCGCTAGTCTATGTCGTTGAAGGCGTGGGCCAAGTGGGCGGCCTGATTGCGCAGCCACTCAGTTATTTTCTGAAGGAAGTCCACGGATGGTCGCCGTTGCAAGTCACGGCGTATCTGACCATTTTCAATTTCCCCTGGATCATTAAGCCGGTCTACGGCGCGTTGTCCGACTTCCTTCCGCTAATCGGCTATCGCCGCAAAAGCTATCTTCTGGCGGCCAATCTCTGCGCCATTGCCGGCTTTTTCTGGGTCACCCAGCTCACGATGCCGGGTCAGCTGGTGTGGGCGCTGCAACTCACCGCGTACGCGATGGCGATATCCAGTACGGTATGCGGCGCCGTTCTGGTGGAGAACGGGCAAAGGCTGGGCGAAAGCGGCCGCTTCGTCAATCAACAGTGGCTGTGGTTCAACTTCGCGGCGATGCTCGCCTCGATCCTGGGTGGCCAACTCGCCCAGCATCTGTCTCCGACGTCCGCGCTTCACACTGCCGCCGGTATTGTAGCGGTTGCGCCTTTGGCGGTTTTGTTCGGGACGATTTTTTTAATTTCGGAGCGCAAGACGCGCATAGATGTCGCGGCGCTGCGTGAGGCGTCCAGCGGCGTTGTCGCGGCGTTTAAAAAGCGCGAGCTCTGGATCGTCGGCATCTTCCTCTTTCTCTACTATTTCAGTCCTGGTTTGAGTACGCCGCTCTACTATGTCATGACCGACGATCTCAAATTTTCCCAAGGTTACATCGGCATTCTCGGGTCGATTGCATCAGCCGGCTGGATCGTGGGCGCGCTGCTTTATCGGCGGCTATTCGACGCAATGTCGACTAAACGCTTCCTCCAGCTGAGCATCGCGCTCGGCGCCGTGACCACGGCGGCTTATCTGTTGCTCTTCAACGAGGCTTCCGCTGCGATCATCAGTTTTTGCGGCGGCTTCTCCGCCATGCTCGCGACCGTGGCGACGGTTACGCTCGCGGCTGACTATTGCCCGCGGCGTTCGGAAGGCTTCAGCTTTGCGGTGATGATGTCGGTCATCAATCTCGCCACCGCATCTGCCGATATCGTCGGATCATTTTTCTTCCAGCATTTATTCAATCACCGGCTGGCACCGCTCGTGCTCGTATCGGCGGCGTTCACCGCGTTCGCGTTCGTGCTCGTACCGCTCCTGCGTCTCGGCGATAAGCAGCAAGGGCAACCGGCCGGTCCGCTACCGACGAGTGGGCCGGAGACCGGCCACATCGTGCGCGGCGTCGTCGGCGATTGATTGCGCGAGACCACCGTTTGTTTCGATTTGATCGAGATCAAGGTTCGCCAACCGCTTATCCGGTCAATTGATCCATGCTTGCGGCAAAGCTCGGAAACGTGCTTACTGCGGGTAACGGCGCGGATACGGGGGTACCGCGCCGTTTTTCTTTCGGCTTTCAGCCTTATGCATCAATCGTGCGGCCCCGATTCCCCGCGCCCTAAACTGATTGACGGCGGCCCGGAATTTGCATGGAAATAGCCTATTCTCGGGCAAAATCGATCGGTACCGCGTGGCAGCATGTCGATCCTCGTCGGGCTTCATCACTCAACACGTTACGATTACGACCGGCCGATAAGTCTCGGTGCGCAGATCGTGCGGCTGCGGCCGGGGCCGCACTGCCGCACCCATATTCCGAGCTATTCGCTGACCGTGACGCCCAGCCAGCATTTTGTGAACTGGCAGCAGGATCCGCACGGTAATTGGCTGGCCCGTTTCGTCTTCCCGGAGAAGACGAAGGAATTTTCCATCACGGTCGATCTCATCGCCGACATGGCGGTGATCAATCCGTTCGACTTTTTCGTCGAGCCATACGCGGACAAATGGCCGTTCGCGTTTCCGGCGGACCTGCGCGAGGACCTGGCCGCTTTTGTCGAACCGGAACCTGCCGGACCGAATCTGCAGGAGTTGATTCAATCGATCTCGCGCGAGAAGCGCAACACCGTCGATTTTCTGGTCGAGCTCAATCAGCGCCTGCAGGGAATGATCCGATATCTCATTCGCCTCGAGCCCGGCGTCCAGACGCCGGAAGAAACGCTGAGCTCCGCCGCCGGCTCCTGCCGCGATAGCGCGTGGCTCTTGGTGCAGCTGCTGCGCCACATCGGATTGCCGGCGCGTTTCGTCTCCGGTTATCTCATTCAGTTGCGTCCGGACATCAAACCGCTCGAGGGCGCAGCCGGCGCCGACCACGATTTCACCGATCTGCACGCCTGGACCGAGGTGTATCTGCCGGGCGCGGGCTGGGTCGGACTCGATCCGACGTCAGGCCTGCTCTGCGGCGAAGGCCACCTGCCGGTCGCGGCGACGCCGCACTACCACTCGGCGGCGCCGATCAGCGGGCTCGTTGAGCCGAGTGAAGTCCGTTTTGCGTTTGAGATGAACGTGAAGCGGATCGCCGAGCAGCCGCGCGTTACGGCGCCGTTCTCCGAAGAAGCCTGGGCGGCGCTCGACGCGCTTGGCGATAAGGTCGACGCCGATCTCGTTGCGCACGACGTCCGTCTGACCATGGGCGGCGAGCCGACCTTCGTGTCGGTTGACGATTACCAGTCGGCGGAATGGAACACCGCCGCCGTTGGTCCGATGAAGCGCGTGCGGGCTGACGAATTGATCCGGCGTCTGCGCCAGCGTTTTGCTCCCGGCGGTCTCCTGCATTATGGCCAGGGCAAGTGGTACCCCGGCGAACCGCTGCCGCGCTGGGCTTTTTCGCTCTACTGGCGTCGCGACGGCGTGCCGATTTGGCGCGATGAGAATCTGATCGCCCGCGAGGCTGTGGATCATAAGCCGACCGCCGACGATTCACAGCGTCTCGCCGAAGGGATTGCCGCGCGCGTTGGAATCACGGCGGACTATGTTCAACCCGCCTACGAGGACCCGGCCGACCGGATGCTCAAGCAAGGCCTGATCCCGGAGAACATCGATCCGAGCGATCCGAAGATCGACGATCCGCGCGAGCGCGCCCGCATCTTGAGCCTGTTCGATGGTCACGCGGGCAAGCCGGCCGGCTTCGTGCTGCCATTACAGAGCTGGACCGCGCAGGCGAAGCCGGGATGGTTGAGCGAGGTCTGGCAAACGCGACGCGGACGTTTGTTTCTGATGCCGGGAGACTCGCCGCTCGGTTTTCGCCTGCCGCTGCAATCGTTGCCCGATGTCGACCCGGCCGACTATCCGCATTTAGTACCGGCCGACCCGTTCGCTGAACGCACACCGCTGTCCGATCCTCGCCTCACTCATCCGATCGGGGCCAAAGGCTTCCAGACTGCAATTGGCGAGGAGGCTTCGCCGCCGCTCGCCCCCGAGACTTTGGTCATCCAGCAAGCGCCGGCCAAAAGCGCCGCGCAAGGCGGCTCCGCTATGCCGGTGCGCACAGCTCTGACTGTAGAGGTGCGCGACGGACGGCTGTGTGTGTT
>JBAUGC010000392.1:0-2466 GCA_049679485.1 Xanthobacteraceae bacterium | reverse complement strand
GCGGCTCGTGGCAATCGTGTCGGCCGCCCTACTCGCCGTCTATTACCGCCATATCGTCTCGCTGCGCCGGCCGCCGACTTGGCAAAACGCTTGCCTCACCGTCGCCGTATTCACCCTGCCGACCATGCAGTTCCAGGAGCTCTGGGTGTCCATGTACGTATTCTGGACTCCGTCATTTTTGCTTACCCTCGCTGCTGCCAATCTGCTGCTGAAGGCGACGGAACGCGACGTCGTTACCGAGCGATCAGCAATTTGGCGTTTTGCTGCGTGGCTTGGGCATGCCTTGCGAGCCGCTTTTTGAAGCCCTAAGCATGGGCGGAGGGCCGCCCCCGAGAGCCACGCCTCCGGTATCCGAAGTGACCCGGCACTCGGCAATTGCAGGCCCGCCCATAAACTGTTAGCGTGTCTGCCGATACTCTATCGGGCGCGGTGGGTTCAAAAATCTTAAGTTCCAGCGAGTTGGCACGCGAGAACCCAATGGGATTCTTATAACCCTTGGCCGGGTATCGGCGCGGCGAAAGAAGGAAACCCAATGACTGAAAGCGTACTCGTTTCGCTCAGGAGCGCTGACAACCGGCAGGGTAAGGTCGAGGGCACGCGCGTCTGCTTTAGCGTCTATCAGTGCTTTGCGGTCATGGACGATGACAGCCGCGCACTGTTGCGTCGGCTGGCCACGCATTTACGCCAGCAGCCTGGATTGGCGTTGTGGAACGGACCCTTGCTTGAACCGCTCCTTGAGGTCGCGCCCGATTTGGGCAGCACGATCAGGGCCGTGATTACGGGCGAGGAAGGGCCGGCCGTAGGCGAGGTTGCGGGCGTCAGGGCCTGCAGCGCCGAGTCGCTGCCCGCAGACGTGGAGTCGGTGTTTATCTGCGCCACCCGCGCGGTCGAGCGCATGCTGGCGGCCGATGCATTGCCAAATACCATCAAGGCGATCGACGCCGAAATCCTGGCGAGCATCGCCTTCGAGGCAATACCGGCGCGGGCATGGACGCCGCTTGCCAAGAACATTTACCCGATCAAGGTTCCCAGAATTCGCTTCAGCGGAACAGCGGATATGCTCCTGATCGACTGTCCAGCGCGCAATCTCGCGCTGATGCCGAACGGCCTCGGTTACGTGTACAACGCGCTGAAGAAGGCCGGCATTAATTTCGAGACGTTCGACCTCGATATCGTCACCTACCATCGCTACCACATACGCCGCCTGTTCGATGAGGGCGGCAAGATCGTCATGCCGAGCGGCCGCGAAATGCCGACCGATCCCTGGCAAGCGGAAAACTACGACCTCTGGGACAACCCCGAAGTACTGGCTTATCTGAGCCCGATCGTCGATGAGGCCGCCGCGGCCATCATCAAGGCGAAGCCAAAGGTTCTCGGCCTTTCCATCCAGCAGTGCAACACCGCTTTCTCGCGAATGCTGGTGACACAGGTGAAGGCGGCGCTGCCTGATCTCGTACTGCTGGTCGGAGGCTTCAGCTGCTACAATCCGGATATCGGGCTGCGGGCCTTTCCCGAAGCCGATTACATGTGCATGGGCGAATCCGATCTGACGGTCGGTCCGCTGGCCAAACAACTCGTCGCCGGGGAGCGGCCGAAAGATCAGCCCGGCGTGATTTCGCGGTTCGACACGCCGGACCGGCTATTCGTGCCGGCGCCGATGCAGCACAATCTCGATCAGCTCGATTTCCCCCGTTACGAGTGGTTCGATCTAAGCATCTATCGGAACTACAACGGCTATCAGCTGGTTCCGGTCATCGCCAGCCGCGGTTGCCGCTGGTCGCGCTGCACGTTCTGCGCCGAGCGCTTCTATTGGCGCATCAGGTCGGCACAGAATTTCGTCAATGAGCTCGAATGGCTGGTCGATCGCGGCTGTACGCTGTTCATGTTCAACGAAAGCGATCTCAACGGCATGCCGGAAAAGGTGATCGACATCTGCGAGGAGATCATCCGTCGCGACATCAGGGTGCGATTGACCGGGCAATTGCGCATCCAGAAGACGAGCGACGGCCCGTTCTACAGAAAGCTGCATGAAGCGGGCTTTGTCGCGCTGCGTTTCGGCGTCGATGCATTTTCCGAGAACACGCTGCGGCTGCAGAAAAAAGGCTACACGGTGGATATGATCCGCCAGAATCTCAAGGAATGCTGGGAAGCGGGGATCTTCACCGAGGTCAACTGGGTGATCGGGGTTCCTGGCGAAACCGACGCCGACTGTGATGAAGGCGTTAACCTGATCCTCGAAAACCAGAAGTACATCGGGCGTCTTGCCAACATCAATCCGCTCATCCTGGTCAATGGAAGCGTGTACTGGATCGATCCAGAACGGCACGGCATCCGCTTCCGCACCTCCAAGGAGGAGCTTTACACGAATAATCCGCGGTACGTACCCGCGGATGCCTGGTACAGCATTGATCCCTACATCGACGCGCAAGTTCGCAAGCAACGTTTCGAGAACATCGTGCTGCGCCT
>JBAUGC010000391.1:0-3127 GCA_049679485.1 Xanthobacteraceae bacterium | reverse complement strand
AAGCTCGCCGACGTTCCCGATGGCGATTATCGCATCTTCGCGCTCGACGCTCTGGAAGTCGGCATCTTCCGCTTCGGCGACCGGGTGGTGGCGTATGAGAATGTGTGCCCGCATGCCGGCGGGCCGGTATGCCAGGGCAAGATCTTCCATCAGGTCGAAGAGCTGATCACCGACGACAAAAAAAGCGCGGGTCTGCGGTTCGGCAAGCAGCGGCACATTGTCTGCCCGTGGCACGGCTACGAGTTTGACCTCGAGACCGGCTGTCATCCCGGCGATGCGTCGGTGCGGCTGACGCCGGTAAAGGTCGCGGTGCGCGACGGCAAGGTTTTTGTTAGTCTCGTCCGCTGATACCGATGCCGAGGCGGGTCTGTTTCAAACCCTTGACCTGAAAGACCACGGGCAAAGAAAACGTGAGGCCTTCGTCGGCGACCAGCGCCGGCGGCGTCGGCACCGGGTCCGCGCGGTGCAACATCGCCAGCGCCGCCTCGTCGAACGAACGATCACCCGAGCCTTGGACGATGTTGGTCGAAAGAATGTGCCCGGTGCGATCGAGCGTGAAGCTCACCACGACCTCGGCGCGCTGCATCGAGCGGTCCGCCGGGTAGCTTTTGTACTTGTTGAAATGGGCGGAGAGCTCTTTCTCCCAGGTCACGCGTTCGCGCCGTGCGCTTTCGCCGGTGCCGGGCGCCGGCGCAGCCGAGCGCGGCGCCGGCACTGCGTTTTCGAGGGCCGGCATGGCGGTCTCTTCAGCCGCGACCGATTCTTTCGACGCGCTCGATTGCGGCGACGGCGGTTTCGGATCGTCATCCTTCGGCTTTGGCGTGTCGTCGAGCGCAACGACGCGGTCGGGATCGTCGGTTTCCGTAGGCTTGGCCATCGGCAAGTCGGTCTGCTCGACCACTTGCTCCTGCTCGACCATCGCCGGAGAAGCAATCGAGGCGACGGTGTCCGGGCCGACTGGCACGCCGGTCGGCGTGATGCGTGGCGTCGTCAGTTCGATGCCGATTTCAATCGCTGGCGCGCCGAGGTCTTCGTCGCTGTCATCGGGCTGCATGGCGGTGAGCGCCAGCGCTATGCCCCCAGCGTGGATCGCGACCGCGCCGACCGCGGCCAGAATCCACGCGTTTCGCGACAGGTCTCGAGGCGCATCGAGGTTGGACATCGACGGGAAGCTGTCAGTTGCGGTTGGTGTCCGGCACCGATGAAGCGGTGCCGTCGGTAACGCCCTCGAGCGCCACCAGTGCGATCTTGCTGTAGCCGCCAGCGCGCAACCGCTCCAGTACGTCCATCAGCTCGCCGTAAGGCACGCCGCGGTCGGCGCGCAGAAAGATGCGGCGGTCCTTGCCCTCGTCTCCCATCGCGTCGAGCGCATGCACGAGGTCGATCCGTTTGACGCTGGCTTCGCCGATGGCGACCGCGAGGTCGGCCTTGATGGTGACGTAGGTCGGTTTGTCGGGCCGCTTTTGCGGCGTGGCGGTTGACGTCGGCAGGTCGACGGGAAGGTCCACGGTCGAAAGTGGTGCCGCGATCATGAAGATGATCAGGAGGACGAGCATGACGTCGATGAACGGCGTGACGTTGATGTCGTGCACTTCGCCAAATTCATCGTCATCGTGCAGGTTGCCGAGCGCGAGCGCCATGATGTCACTCGGCGGCGCGTGAGAGGATGCGGCCGCGAACGCGATCGAGATCGCGCGAGAGCAGCCGGCCGACCGCGCCGGAACTGCGGCCGACGAGTTCCAGATAAATCTTCGTCGCGCGCGAAAAGTGATTGTAGATGATGACCGCCGGAATCGCGGCAATGAGCCCGATGGCGGTTGCCAGCAGCGCCTCGGCAATGCCCGGCGCGACCACGGCGAGGTTTGTGGTCTGAGCTTTGGATATGCCGATGAAGCTGTTCATGATGCCCCAGACCGTGCCGAACAGGCCGACAAACGGCGCCGTCGCTCCGATGGTGCCGAGGATCGCCATGCCTTGACGTATCGTGCGCGCTTCGGCGATCGCGATGTCGGCAAAACGCGATACGGCGCGCTCCTTGATGCCGTCGTCGCTGGCGCTGTCGTCCGACAGCCGCACCTCCTGCATTGCGGCTGTCAGCAGCGTTGACACCACCGTGTCGGCGGCGCGCAGCGCCAGGCGCGCTTCCGACAGTGTCCGGGTTTCACTGATCTGACCGAGCGCCGCCCGCAGCCGCGCTCCTGCACGAGAGAGCTGCGCCGACTTGGCGAAGAAAATGGTCCACGTCACCAGCGACGCGAAGGCAAGGCCGACCATCACCGCCTTGACGACGACGTCGGCGGCGAGAAACATCGACCATGGCGACAAGTCGTGCTGCAAGCGACGTCCTTACGCTACTGCGGCCTTGCGCATCAGGGTCTGCCGAACCTCGAAGCCCTCGAATTTCGGATGCTCCAGATAAAGCGGTCCGGTAGACTCGTTGCCGGCGCGGGCATGCGCGGCGCGGAACTCCTCCGATTTGGTCCAGCCTTCGAACGCGGCTTTGGTTTGCCAAACCGTGTGCGAAGAATAGAGCGTGTGGTCTTCGGCCTCGGGTCCCTTCAGCAGATGAAACTCGACGAAGCCCGGTACACGGTCGAGATAGGAATCCCGCGTCAGCCAGACCTTCTCGAAAGCTTCCTCGGAGCCCTTCTTCACTCGAAAGCGATTCATGGCAATGAACATCTTTCTCTCCTTAATTTTCGACGACGATCGTCGTTCGGCTAACTGCCCTTCACCCCATAGTGCACCGTGAGGGACGCTTTGAAGGTGATGCCGGGGTTTGGTATCACGTAACCCGCATCGGTGCTGCAGCACATGTATTTGGTGTAGTTCACGTTCAACAAGTTTTCCACCGAGAAGGCCGCAGTCACGTTCGGAATCGGTTGGTAGCCGGCGTAAAGGTTCACCAGGCTGTAAGGTGGAGTCGAATCGAAGATTGGAACTATGTTACCGCCATCGCTGGTCGTTGTCGGAATTTGACTGAGCGGCTTTGCCGCGACAGCCGTCCAGCGCACGGCAAGATTCAATTTTCGGTCAAGAAGGCGTACGCCGAACAGGAAGCTGACTTGATCGGGCGGAATGCTTGCGAGCGGAGCGCCGACACAGCCGACTGAAGTTGGTGCGGCGG
>JBAUGC010000390.1:0-1882 GCA_049679485.1 Xanthobacteraceae bacterium | reverse complement strand
TGCCGGCGGCTACGGACTTGACGCCTTCCCGTACGATCGCATGCGCCAGAACCGTGGCGGTCGTCGTGCCATCACCAGCGTAATCGGATGACTTCGAGGCGACTTCGCGCACCATCTGCGCACCCATATTTTCGAACTTGTCTTCGAGCTCGATCTCCTTGGCGACGGTAACACCGTCCTTGGTGATACGGGGCGCGCCGTACGACTTGTCAAGCACGACATTGCGACCCTTCGGTCCGAGCGTCACCTTTACCGCATTGTTGAGGATGTCGATCCCGCGCAACATTCGGTCGCGCGCATCAACTGCGAATCTAACTTCCTTGGCAGACATTTTGCTACTCCGTGAATTTTGTTTCGGTGATAAGGAACGCTCAAGCGGCCTTCTTATGGGCCGCCGTGTCCTGGAGCACGCCCATGATGTCGCTCTCCTTCATGATCAAGTAATCGACGCCGTCGAGCTTGACCTCGGTGCCAGACCATTTGCCGAACAGCACGCGATCGCCCTTCTTCAGGTCGATCGGAACAAGCTTGCCGGCTTCGTCGCGGCCACCCGGGCCAACGGCGATGATCTCGCCCTGAGAGGGCTTCTCCTGGGCCGTGTCAGGGATGATGATGCCGCCGGCGGACTTTGCCTCGGGATCAATACGCGCGACAACGACACGATCGTGTAGTGGGCGGAATTTCATGTGCTCCTCCTAGAGTTCTGATTTTTCGGGCGATAGAGCGAGGCTCACTAAATGCCTCAGCACGAAAGCAGCCTCTTCTTCTCTCAGTTGGTGTGCAATTGGCACTCTTCAAGTGAGACTGCCAATTCCCCGACAGTTAGTCGTCCGAAATGCTGCTAATGCACTGAATCTAGATACAAACTTTATTTTCTAGGAGATCGCGCGCGTCATTCGCATGAACATTGCACTTCCGCCCTTCCCGAAAAGCTGAAGTGATCTCAGCAAAGGACATTTTCCCGTCTCGGGCAGCAATGCAGGGGCGTCGGTGTGAGCTGTTTTGCTCAGATTCCGGACACACAAGGGCGTAGGCGGATACCAATCGGTACGCCATCCCAAGGCGTTCGGTCTTCAATTCAAGCTAACCGGAAACCCATCCGGGTGTCCGTAGCCTCGCTCCGAACCATGTCGGGCGAAAGGAAACACCATGCAACTACCTTCAATGCTGCAAGGGGAATCACTGAAGCGTCTACTGCAAGGCGCAGCCATCGGTGCCGTCGCAACGATTGCTGTCGGCTTTGGCTGGGGCGGCTGGTCGCTCGGTAGTACCGCCAACAGGATGGCGAAAGACCGGTCCGAGCTGGCGGTCGTAGCGGCGTTAGCACCGGTGTGCGCCGACAAATTCCGCGCCCTACCTGACGCCGAGGCGAAAACCATCGCCCTTTCGAAGGTCGAAGCGTGGAAACGCGCCGACGAATTCCCCAAGGACCTCATAACTCTCCCGGGTGAAACGTATCCGAGCTCTGCCCTTATGTACGCCTGCTCCACGCTATTGCTTACACCGAAGTCGGCCGCGCTCCAGTGACAAGAAGGCGGCGAGAATGCCATTAGGGGACCATGACTATCAAGGTCCTTCCTGATTATGTGACGCAAACAGTATTTCTTTCGCTGGCAGTCGCAATCGTTGTGTTTGTTGGCATGTTTTGTTGACCACCCTCCATTCCCAGAATACTGACGCCATACGCACCTTACTTCTAGCGTGAGCACAGATTGTCCGCAGCGGGTCATGGTCGTTGTGAAAACGGCCTAGTAGGAACATTGACGCCTCGCGACCTTGCGAGGTGGCCGGGCCCGGGAGTCGCAATGCAGCCAACACTGTGACCGCCTCCTCCACCGCGAACTAAATTCTCAACGTACCCTTGTGCTTTTATCTCAGTACC
>JBAUGC010000389.1:0-11226 GCA_049679485.1 Xanthobacteraceae bacterium | reverse complement strand
GGATTGCTTCGTCGCTTTGCTCCTCGCAATGACGAGGCATGACTCGGGCGCGGAGCGCGTCGCGGGAACGCGTTCGCTTATCCGCCCCCGCGTAGTGAAACGGAGCGGGGGAGGGGGACCGCGCGTTTGCGCGGTGGAGGGGGCGCGGCGCTTGAGCAAGCGGCGCGGCAGACGCCCCTTCCACCATCCTGCTTCGCAGGACGGTCCCCCTTCCCCGCTTCGCGGGGCAGGATGAAGCGGCGGGCGGCTCGCGTGGTGCTTGGGGCGTTATTGCGAGAGAGGGAAACGGGCCCTCACCCGCGCCTTTGGCGCGGCCTCTCCCGCGAGGGGAGAGGGGAAAAGCGCTGGTGCGGCAAAGAATTGTCAACAAAGGGTCCGATAGTATCGGCGCTTTCAGCGTAACCGCGCGTTGCACAGGGAAAGTTCCGTGGCCGGGCTTAAGCAGACGATCATCCGCGGCGGATTGGAATCGCTGTTCTTCACCGGCGCGCACCTGGCGTTGAAGCTGCTCCTTGGCGGTGTCGGCGTCATTCTGACCTTCCACCATGTGCGCCCGCCGCGGCCCGACCGCTTCCAGCCCAACCGTATGCTCGAAATCACGCCGGGTTTCCTCAACAGCGTGGTCAAGCTCCTGCGCCGCTCGCGCGTCGACGTGATCAGCCTCGACGAGGTGCACCGGCGGCTAACCGAAGGCGAGTTCAAGCGCCGCTTCGTGTGTCTGACGTTCGACGACGGCTATCGCGACACGCTCAAATACGCCCATCCGATCCTCAAGGCGGCGGAGATGCCGTTCGCGGTGTATGTGGCGACGAGCTTTCCCGACCGGCTCGGCGAATTGTGGTGGCTCGCGCTCGAAGCCGTGATCGCGCGCAACAGCCGCGTCGGCCTCGTTATCGACGGCAAGAACCAGGCGTTCGACTGCGGCAGCCTCGAGGAGAAGCGCGCGCTCTACGAGGAGCTTTACTGGTGGCTGCGGCGGCGGCCGCAGCAGAGCGAGCTGCGCGACGTGGTGCGCAACCTCGCGGCCTGTTATTCGGTCGACATCGCGGCGTTCTGCAAGGACTTGTGCATGGACTGGCAGGAACTGGCGCAGCTCGCCGCCGATCCGCTGGTGACCATCGGCGCCCACACCGTCAATCACCCGATGCTGGCGAAGCTGGCGGAAAAATCGGCGCGCTCGGAAATGGAATTAAGCCGCTCGGTCATCGAGGCGGCGCTCGGCGCGCGGCCGGAGCATCTGGCGTATCCGTTCGGCGATCCGACCTCGGCGGGGCCGCGGGAATTTGCGCTCGCGCGCGAGCTCGGTTTCAAGACCGCGGTGACCACGCGGCCGGGCGTCATCTTTCGCAGCCACGCCGAGCACCTGACCGCGCTGCCGCGGATTTCGGTCAACGGCGATTATCAGCAATTACGTTACGTGCGCGTGCTGCTCTCCGGCGCGGCGACGGCGATGTGGAATGGCTTCCGTCGCTCGGAAGCGGCTTAACGCGCGCGGCGGGGACTCATCCAGACGATCACCGGCATCGCCGGCAGCACCCAGCCGAGGCCCGCGATCACGTAGTAGGCGACCGAGGTGATCGCATTATCGCGGATCGCCGGCATCTGCGCCAACGCCATCGCCGCCAGCGCCCAGACAATGACGAGCACGAACAACGCGATGGCGCCGATGAATTTGCGGAGGCGAAGGGACATAAGGACGCATCATGTTGGTCATTGCGAGCGAAGCGAAGCAATCCAGTCTCCAACTGCTGCGTTCTGGATTGCTTCGTCGCTTTGCTCCTCGCAATGACGAGGTTGCGAGGGCTAGCCGCACCACTATATCGTCCGCGCCCATGCGACAAGCGGGCCGACGATGACGGGAAACTTTGCGCACGCGCACGCCCGCGCAATCCGGCTGTGGCTTTATGCCGTCGCCGCCGTGGTGCTGGCGATGGTGCTGGTCGGCGGCGCGACGCGGCTTACGGAGTCCGGCCTCTCGATTACCGAGTGGAAGCCGGTGATGGGGACGCTGCCACCCTTGTCCGCGGGCGACTGGCACGACGCGTTCGAAAAATATCAGGCCATTCCGCAATACCGGGCGCTCAACGCCGGGATGAGCCTCGACGCGTTCAAGACGATCTATTGGTGGGAATGGACGCATCGTTTGCTCGGCCGGCTGATTGGCGCGGCGTTTCTGTTGCCGTTTGTCTGGTTTCTGTGGCGCGGGTGGGTCGCGCCGGCGCTGCGGCCGCGGCTCTGGTTTATCTTCGGCCTCGGCGCGCTGCAGGGCGCGGTCGGCTGGTGGATGGTCGCCTCAGGCCTCGCCGAGCGTACCGAGGTCTCGCAATACCGCCTGGCGACCCATCTCATCCTCGCCTGCGCGATCTACGCGGTGCTGATCTGGACCGCGCGGCGGCTTTCTACCGATCACCCTGTCCCGCTTGCAGGGGAGGGCAGGGACAGGGCCCGGCTTCGCGTTAGCGCGATCGTCCTTCTCGTTTTTGTGCTGTTGCAGATCTATCTCGGCGCGCTGGTCGCCGGCTTGCGCGCCGGGTACGCCTATAACACCTGGCCGCTGATCGACGGCGTGCTGGTGCCCGACGCGGCGCAGTTATTTTTTGTAACGCCGCTGTGGCGGAATTTTTTCGAGAATCTTCTCACCGTGCAGTTCGACCACCGCACGCTGGCGTATCTGATCTTCGTCTGCGCAGCGTTTCACGTGATCGACGTCGCGCGTAGCGTAAAAGCCGGGCCCGCCCGCACTGGCGCCGTCGTTTTATTCGTCGCAGTCACGCTGCAAGTGGCGCTCGGCATCGCGACGCTGCTGTTGGTCGTGCCGCTGCCGCTCGCGCTCTTGCATCAGGCGATGGCGATGCTCATCTTGACCGTGGCGACCTTGCACGCGGCGACTGTTGTTGAGCGCACGCCGCACGTGATCGCGGCACCAGCGCCAGCGTGAAGGTTAGTCGGCCAGCGCCTGATCGAGGTCGGCGATGATGTCGTCCCTGTCCTCGATGCCGATCGACAGCCGCACCACGTCCGGTCCGGCGCCGGCCTGGATTTGCTGCGCATCCGAAAGCTGCCGGTGCGTGGTCGAAGCGGGGTGAATGTTCAGCGAACGGGTGTCGCCGATATTGGCGAGGTGCGAAAACAGTTGCACGTTGGACACGAGTTTGACGCCGGCGTTGTAGCCGCCCCTGAGCCCGAAGGTGAAAACCGCGCCGGCGCCGTTCGGGCAGTATTTCCTGGCGAGGTTGTGATAGCGGTCGCCGGGCAGGCCGGGATAGCTCACCCACGCGACCTTCGGGTGCGCGGCGATCCATTCGGCGACCGCGAGCGCATTGGCGCAGTGCTGGCGCATACGAAGCGGCAGGGTTTCGATGCCGGTGAGAATGAGAAAAGCGTTGAACGGCGACAATGCCGCGCCGATATCGCGCAGCGCCAGCACGCGGCAGGCGATGGCGAAGGCGAAATTGCCGAAGGTCTCGTGCAGCACGATGCCGTGATATTCTGGCCGCGGCTCGCACAGCATCGGATAGCGCCTTTCGCGCGACCAGTTGAACGTGCCGGCATCAACGATCACGCCGCCGATCGAATTGCCGTGGCCGCCGAGAAATTTGGTCGCCGAGTGAATGACAATGTCGGCGCCGTGATCGATCGGCCTGCACAGATACGGCGTCGCGAGTGTATTATCGACAATGTACGGCACGCCCGCGCGCCGCGCGATTTGCGCGACCGCCGCCATGTCGGTGATGACGCCGCCGGGGTTCGCGATCGACTCGGTGAAAATCGCCTTGGTCTTCGGCGAGATGGCGCGCTCGAACGAAGTGATGTCGTCGGGGTCGGCCCAAACAACGTTCCAGCCGAAATTCTTGAACGCGTGATTGAACTGATTGATCGAGCCGCCATATAGCTTCTTCGAGGCGACGAATTCATCGCCCGGCTGTAGCAGACAGTGAAACGCGAGCACCTGCGCGGCGTGTCCAGAGGCGGCTGCTAGGCCGGCAGTACCGCCTTCGAGCGCAGCGACGCGTTCTTCCAGCACCGCGTTGGTCGGATTGCCGATGCGGGTATAGATGTTGCCGAAGGTCTGCAGGCCGAACAGCGAGGCGGCATGATCGACGCTCTCAAAGACGTAGGAGGTAGTCTGATAGATCGGCGTGGCGCGTGCGCCGGTGGTCGGATCAGGCTGCGCGCCGGCGTGAACCGCGAGCGTCGAAAACCCCGGAATACGTTCGCTCATCGGCCAATCCTTAACGCTGCAGGCGCGCGAAGAAGCGCGTCCGGTTTATAGAACGACCCGGGCGCGTCAAGGCGCGGAATTGGCGTTGTCGTTAATTAAGCAGAGGGTTGCGTCGGCCGCTCTGGCGGGAAGTCGTGCGCGTTTTTGGCGTCATCAGCCGTGCCAATGCGACAGCGCGATGCGGCAGGCGGGCGAAATCCGGCGTTTGTTGGAGAGAAGACAGGCGGCGACTTTCTCCCGATCCGGCACGAATTCTCCGCATATCGTCATGGCGTCATTCATGCACGCATCCTGATTTTGTTGTTGTTGCTGCTGGTAACGCTGGTAACGCTGGTTTTGATAGTCTTGCGCGTTGACAACCGAGGCCGTTAGCGCCGCATTCAATAGGACTAGCGTTAATACCGAGACGACTTTCATAGTGCGCTGCTCCTACTCTACGTTGCGCGGTTTGGCTGAACCGATCGACCCTGCCCCAGGTCGTAAAAATTCGAAAGACATAATGTGAAAATGCCGCGAAAAGTTCCAGCCCGCCGCCAGCGACGCCGTGCTTCTGCTGTGGGCAAATTTGCGCGACTGTTTGAAATGTCGGTGCGTCACGAGGAAGCCCCTTGCGCCTCGTGCTTGGTGCGTTCCGCGGCGGCTGCAGCTTCAGTCGCGCCCCCTGGGGCGGATGTGCGGTTGAGCGACAAGCGCTGGATACCTCCAGTGGCGGCAGCTTTCTTTGAACTGATGGTTCGCGTGTTGACGCCCATCCAGGCGATTTCCGAAGAGAGACGGCCATATTCGATCTTGGGACAACGGTTCATCACCACTTTCATCCCGCTGGCTTCCGCAAGCGCGGCCGCTTCGTCATCACGCACACCAAGCTGCATCCAGATCACCTGCGGCCGCGGCTTTAGTGCCAGCGCTTCCTGAACAACGGCAAGCGCGTGACGCGAGGCGCGGAAAATATCGACCATGTCGATCGGCTCGGGCACATCGGCAAGCCGGTCATAAAAGGGGCGCTCCAGAATGCTCTGCCCGCCGTGACCCGGATTGACCGGGATCATATTGTAGCTGCGCTCGAGCAAATACTTAAAAGCAAAATAGCTCGGCCGGTTCTGTTTCGCCGAGGCGCCGACCATAGCGATCGATTTCACGGTATTGAGAATGCCGCGGATGTAGGTATCGGGGTAGGAGTCGTGATTCATCGCGGCATTCGTCGCAGGCTGAAGGTCAGCGGTCTTCCCATTTCGGTTTGCGCTTCTCGATGAAGGCGCCGATGCCTTCATTGGCGTCGCGCGTGAGCAGATTTTCCACCATCACCTCGGCCGTGTAGTTGTAAGCGTCCGCAAGCGGCATTTCGAGCTGGCGATAGAACGCCTCCTTGCCAAGTCTGATCGCACTTGCGGACTTTTCTGTGATCTTTTTCGCAAGTTTGAGGGCTTCGTCACGTTCGGTGCCTGGCGCAACGACGCGGTTGACCAAGCCGATGCGCTCGGCGTGCTCGGCCGAGATCATGTCTCCGGTCACCAGCATCTCCATTGCCGGCTTGTGCGCGACGTTGCGCGACAGCGCAACCATCGGCGTCGAGCAGAACAGCCCGACGTTAATGCCGGAGGTCGCGAACTTGGCGGTGCGAGAAGCGATAGCGAGGTCACAGGTGGCCACAAGCTGGCAGCCTGCGGCCGTAGCGGTCGCTTGAACGGCGGCGATGACCGGCTGCGGCAGCCTGACGATCTGCTGCATCATCGTGCTGCACATTGTCATAATGTGCTTGAAATAGGCGCGGCCACCATCTTCGCTCGCGCGATGCTGATAAAGCTCTTTGAGATCGTGGCCCGCAGAGAAGGCAGGTCCGTTCGCGGCGAGCACGATCACGCGCACCGAGTCGTCATGCGCGATCGCGGTCAGCGCGTCGCTCAACGCCTCGAGCATGGCTTCGGACAAGCTGTTGAGCGCATGCGGCCGGTTCAGCGTGAGAATGGCGACACTCGCGATATCTTCGCGTAGCAGGATCAGGGAGGAATCGGTGGCGCTAACGGCGGCGGCTTGTGCGTTCATGATGCCAGTCCTTCAAATCCCGGGTGGCCGCCCGATTGGCAAGTCACGGATCGCATTGTATCCGATCCGTAAAATACGGAGCAGGGGGTATGCGGGACATGGCGGCGCCGAAACTCTCGGTCAAGGAGCTTGAACGCCTGCTCAGCGCCGAATTTCCGGAAATGTTCAATCCGCAAAGCGGTTACGTCATCGAGGAGGTTTGGCACGGCGGTTGTCGCATTCGCAAACGCTTTGATGCCCAATCGCTGCGGCCCGGCGGTACCATTGCCGGCACAACGATGATGGCGCTCGCCGATTTCGCAATTTACGTCGCGGTCCTGGCGACGATTGGCTGGGTGCCGCTGACCGTAACCACCAATCTGAACATCAATTTTCTCAAAAAGCCGGCAGCGCGGGATCTTGTGGGTGAGGCGCGATTGCTGAAGTTGGGCAAGCGGCTTGCGGTCGGCGATATCGCCATCCGCTCCGAGGGAGAAGACGATCTGGTTGCCCACGCGACGTCGACGTATTCGATCCCACGTGAGAGGTGATATAATACCTTAAACTCAAATGATTGAGATATTGGCGAAATAGCGTCACGGTGATATTGACCGGCAGGATTCCGGCGCCTAAATACCCGCGCTCAAAGGCTGGCGCCAGCGGCGCCCTCCAATATGGATTCGGCTATGAAAACCTATTCAGCCAAACCTGCCGAGGTTGAGAAGAAGTGGGTGATGATCGATGCTGACGGTCTTGTCGTCGGCCGGCTCGCCTCGATTGTGGCTATGCGGCTTCGCGGCAAGCACAAGCCGAGCTTTACGCCTCACGTCGATTGCGGCGACAACGTCATTATTATCAACGCCGCCAAAGTGGTGTTGACCGGGCGCAAGGTCGAGCAAAAGGTCTATTACAAACACACCGGCTATATCGGCGGTATCAAAGAGCGCTCCGCCAAAGCGATCCTCGCCGGACGCTTTCCTGAGCGCATCGTCGAAAAGGCCGTAGAACGCATGTTGCCGCGTGGGCCGCTGGGCCGCCGTCAGCTTGGCAATTTGCGGGTTTATCCGCATGCCGAACATCCGCACGCGGCACAGCAGCCTGAACAGATCGACATCGCCGCCATGAACCGCAAGAACAAGAGGATCGCGTAATGGCCGACACGATACAGACGCTCGAGGAACTCTCGACGCTGAAGCCGGCGGCGGCGGCGCAGCCGCCCAAATACGTACAAAAACTCGATAAGCAGGGACGTGCCTACGCCACCGGCAAACGCAAGGACGCTGTGGCGCGGGTGTGGATCAAGATGGGCGGCGGCAAGATCGTCATCAACGATCGGCCGGTGGAGACTTATTTTGCGCGTCCGGTGCTGCGCATGCTGATCCAGCAACCGCTCGTCGCGGCCAACCGCCAAGGCCAATACGATGTCGTGTGTACGGTCTCCGGCGGCGGGTTATCAGGTCAGGCGGGAGCCGTGCGCCACGGCTTGTCCAAGGCGCTGATGCGCCATGAGCCGGACCTGCGCGCGGTGCTTAAGCGGGGCGGTTTCCTGACGCGCGATCCGCGTGTCGTTGAGCGCAAAAAGTACGGTCGGGCCAAAGCCCGCCGCAGCTTCCAGTTCTCCAAGCGCTGACGTTGTAGGGATCGCTCGCGCTCGGACGAACGGAGCGTATCTGCTTTCGCTCTCGCACAAATGCGCGGTCAGTCGGCGTAATGACGTTCGTCGGCGTGGCAAGACGCACGTCAACGCTTCGTCTTCCTAAAGACCGACTTTATCTTTCCGCCGGTTTTCCGAAGATTTTTTTCGAAAAGCCGCTTCATTCATGTCACTCTTGGCAAAGGTTGAAAGGCGAACGCTCTGTCCAGCGCGCCGATCGGTGGTACGTAATTGAACGTATACAACGGATCGGAGTGCTCCTCCCATGCTGACGGATTTGGCCCCTGCATCACTATCACTCGATGTCGGAACTCTGTTCTTAATCGCCATTTGTGTCGCATCCCTGCTTGGCCTTTTTCTGATGTCCGCGTGGATGCAAGAGCGCACTCGCGCGCTCGCCTGGTGGAGCTTCGCATACCTGATTGGCGGCGCGTCCGGCGCGTTGTGGCGCTTCGGGCATCTAGTCCCGCCGGTGGTGCCGGCAAATCTCGCTACAATTCTCCTGTTCGTCGCCGTAGGCATGATTTGGAGCGGAGCGCGGCAGTTTCACGGTCGCCCGGTTCATTGGATTGCCATGCTGTTCGGCGGGGCATTTTGGCTGATCGCATGCTTTGTACCGGCGTTCGCACTGTCGGCGGCGTCACGCATTGTTGTGTGCTCGATCATTGTTGCTACGTACACATTCCTTACTGCGGCGGAGCTCCGGCGCGAGCGGCGGCGATCGCTCATTCGGCGCTGGCCGGCGATCTTTGTGCCGATGCTGCACGGCGCGATCTTCCTATTCCCGGTGCTGCTGGCGACAATTTCGCCTGACGACGGCGTCCATAGTCTCGCCCGCGGATGGATTGCGGTGTTTGCAATCGAGATCGTGCTTTATGTCGTCGGCACGGCATTCATTGTGCTGATCTTGGCGAAGGATCGCACCGTTCACCTCTATAAGACGGCGGCGACAACTGATCCGCTCACGGGTGTCCTCAATCGTCGCGGATTCTTCGAGGCCGCCGCTATCGTCATGGGGCGCAACCGCAAGAGCATGGCGCCGGTCAGCGTGCTTGCATTTGATCTCGATCATTTCAAGTCGATCAACGACTGCTATGGGCACGCCGTTGGCGATGCGGTTTTACAACTGTTCGCGCGCGTGGTGCGCGAAACGATGCGCGCCGATGACGTCATCGGTCGCCTCGGCGGCGAGGAATTTGTTGCTGTTCTGCCGGGGGCGCTGAAGGATGCCGCCGCGGCGGGCGAGCGCGTGCGTTCGGCTCTTGCCGCGGCGAGCATCGAGCGCAACGGACAGCACATCGCCGCAACGGTCAGTATCGGGGTTGCATCGGGCTCGCCGTCGACCGCGGTCGACTTGCTCATCGCACGCGCGGACGAAGCGCTCTACCGGGCCAAAACCGGAGGACGCAATCGCGTCGAGAAGACCGAGGAGATCGTCGACACTGCGGAAATCCGTGCGCGGCGTAGCGATGTACGTTCAGTCGGAAGAGCAAAAGAAATGGGCGCCGTTATGGACGGCGCCCTGGAAAGTTGCATTGCCTAGGAGGATGGTTACGCGGCACGCTTACGCGGACGGACTTTAATTTGCTTCGGCACCATGCTCTACGCCGAATAGTACATTTCAAACTCGACCGGATGCGGCGTATGTTCGAAGCGGATGACTTCACCCATCTTGAGATCGATGTAGGCGTCGATGAAGTCGTCGTCGAACACGCCTCCGGCCTTTAGGAAGCCGCGGTCCTTGTTGAGTTCCTCGAGCGCCTGGCGCAGCGAGCCGCAGACGGTCGGAATCTTCTTCAGTTCCTTCGGTGGCAGATCGTAAAGATCCTTGTCGATAGCCTCACCCGGATCCAGCTTGTTCTTGATGCCGTCGAGACCGGCCATCAGCATGGATGCAAATCCCAGGTAGGGGTTGGCGAGCGGATCGGGGAAGCGTACCTCGACCCGCTTGGCTTTCGGGTTCGTGGTGTAGGGTATGCGGCACGACGCGGAGCGGTTGCGCGCTGAGTAGGCGAGCAGTACCGGCGCCTCGAAGCCTGGCACCAGCCGCTTATATGAATTCGTCGTCGGATTGGTGAAGGCGTTGATCGCCTTGGCGTGTTTGATGATGCCGGCGATATATTGCAGGCAGGTTTCGGACAGGTCCGCGTATTTGTTGCCGGCGAAGACCGGTTTGCCGCCCTTCCAAATCGACTGGTGACAGTGCATGCCCGAACCATTATCGCCGTAGATCGGCTTCGGCATGAAGCACGCCGTCTTGCCGTAGACCTGTGCCACCTGCTGGATGCAATATTTGTAAATCTGCAAATGATCCGCCATTTGGACCATTGGCGAAAACTTTACGCCGAGTTCGTGCTGGGCAGAGGCCACCTCATGGTGGTGCTTCTCAACCCTCACACCCATGCGGGCCATGGCCGCGAGCATTTCGGAGCGCATATCCTGCGCTGAGTCTTGCGGCGGGACCGGGAAATAACCCTTCTTGACCGGGATATGGTGACCGAGATTGCCGCCCTCGTATGCGGTGTCGGAGTTCGACGGGAATTCGACCGAGTCGAGCTTGAACCCGGTGTTGTAGGGGTCCGCCTTGTACTTGACGTCGTCGAAGACGAAGAACTCGGCCTCGGGCCCGAAGTAGATCGTATCGCCGACGCCGAGCGATTTGACCATTCCCTCGGCTTTCTTGGCGATGCCGCGCGGGTCGCGCGAATAGGGCTCGCCGGTCGTCGGCTCCAGCACGTCGCACACCAATACCAGCGTCGTCTCGGCGAAGAACGGGTCGATGCACGCGGATGACGGGTCCGGCATCAGGCACATGTCGGACTCGTGGATCGCCTTCCACCCGGCGATCGATGAGCCGTCGAACATCTGACCCTCGGCGAAAGTGTCTTCCTCGATCAGAGAAACGTCGAAGGTGACATGCTGCCACTTGCCGCGGGGATCGGTAAAACGGAAATCGACGTATTTCACGTCGTTGTCCTTGATCGTCTTCATGACATTTTTCGGCGTCGTCATGGCAGGCGTACCCTCTCGTGGTGTTGGTGAATGGCTTGCGCGCGAGTCGAGTTTTGCCGGCGGTTGCCCGCCGAGGCCTAAACAGTCAACCGCGACAGTTAGATGGCGTCAATTCCGGATTCCCCCGTCCTGATCCGGATTGCCTCTTCGATCGTCGACACGAAGATTTTTCCGTCGCCTATCCGCCCAGTTTGGGCAGCACGACGGATCGCGTCGATAGCCTTTTCGACCATGTCGTCACCAAGCACAATCTCGATCTTCACCTTGGGCAGGAAATCCACCACGTACTCGGCGCCACGATATAACTCGGTGTGTC
>JBAUGC010000388.1:0-1535 GCA_049679485.1 Xanthobacteraceae bacterium | reverse complement strand
CCTCGGGATTGTACGGCGGCAGGTTCTCGTCGGTGGGCGGCTTGCCGTAAGCGCCCCAGATGCGTTTGATTTCGCCGCTGTCGCCGTCGAGCACGGCGACGCGGTGGTTGCCATAGCCGTCGGCGGCGTAGATTTCATTAGCCCGGGGGTCGACTTCGAGCGCGGCAACCATGCCGAACTGGCTCAGATCCGCGCTGCTGGTCAACGGGCCGCTCTTGCCGATCTGTTTGATGAACTTGCCGTCGGTGCTGAACTTCAGCACCATGTTGTCGCCCTTGCCGTTGCCGCTCAGCCAGACAAAGCCCTTGTTGTCGACCAGAATGCCGTGCTCCTGCAGCGGCCAGTCGTAGCCGAGATTTTCGCCGGGACCGCCCCAGGATTTCACCACGTCGCCGGACTGATTGAACACCAGCACCGACGGCGCCGGCAAGCAGCACTTCGAGAGCGGCGGATCAAGCGTGGCGCCTTTCTCATCGTCCGTGAGCGAGCGCGGCCGCTGAAAGACCCAGATGTTGTCCTGCGCATCGATTGAGATGCCGCCGACCTGCCCGAGAATCCAGTTGTTCGGCAGCGGTTTCGGCCAATACGGATCGACCCTGAACGCGGGCCCCTGGGCATGGGCTGTCCCGCCGCCGAGCGGCAGTAGGCAAAAAGCCATGATCGTCCATAGCCATGAGCGCTGGAGTTTCATTTGCTCTTCCTTTCGCTCAATGAATCTCCGGCTCCGCGATCGGCGCACGGCCTTCAAGAAAGTCGAAATCGCAGCCTTCGTCGGCCTGGCCGATGTGCTGCGAATACATCGCGCCATAGCCGCGCGCGTAACGCGGCGACGGCTGCTTCCACGCCGCTTGCCGGCGCGCCAGCTCTCCATCGCCGACGTGCAGGTGGATTTTCCGTACCGCGACGTCGATCTCGATTTCGTCGCCGGTCTGCACCAGAGCGAGCGGGCCGCCGACAAAACTCTCTGGCGCCACATGCAGGATGCAGGCGCCATAGCTCGTGCCGCTCATGCGCGCATCGGAAATGCGCACCATGTCGCGCACCCCGGCTTTGAGAAGCTTCTTCGGGATCGGCAGCATGCCCCATTCAGGCATGCCGGGGCCGCCTTTGGGGCCTGAGTTCTTGAGCACCAGAACGTGGTCGGGCGTCACATCGAGGTCATCGCGTTCAACTTCGCGCGCCATGTGGTCGTAATTCTCGAATGCGATCGCGGTGCCGCGATGGCGCAGAAAGCGTGGATCGGCGGCTGCGGGTTTCATCACGCAGCCACGTGGCGCCAGATTGCCCGTGAGCACCGCCGTCGCCCCTTCCGGATAGAGCGGCGCCGCGAGCGTGTGGATCACGTCGGGGAGATGCACTTTGCTACCGGCAATGTTTTCGCCGAGCGTGCAGCCGGTGACGGTAATACGGGAAAGATCGAGCAGGTCTCTCATCTCGCCCATCAGCGCCCGCAACCCCCCGGCATAGAAAAAATCCTCCATCAGATATTTGCCGGATGGCGTGATATTCGCGATTACCGGCACCTGCCGTGAAAT
>JBAUGC010000387.1:0-10806 GCA_049679485.1 Xanthobacteraceae bacterium | reverse complement strand
GAAATAATGGTGACGAACGGTGAAAAGCGGGGTCTACGGGAGTTCGCCGGCCCCGCAGCACGAAGATTCTGCGCCGCCAAGCGCCTCGTCCATGATGCGCCGAATGGTCCTCGCGCAACGTCCGCATTGAGGGCTGCAACCGAGGCAACCATAAACCTCACCCGCTGTGCGTGGCATGGTTCCGTCGCCGGACAGCGTCCCCCGCACGTCATGGTCCGAGAACACGTTGCACGAACAGACGATCATCCTGGAAACCCGGCGCGGTGCTGGTATCAATCGCAACTATTGTATCTAGACGCCGCGCAAATTGATTTCAATCAAAAACAGGTTGTTTTTAGTTATTCTAACCTGCTGACATGGTTACAGGTTTTCCGCTTCATGCAAGCTTTTGGTAACAGCCGGTAAACGTTTTGGCCAGGTCGTTTAACCACTTGCGAACGCGGCGAAAATCTTCTCCGCATCGCCAGCGGCGGATTTTCTCGCTTATCCACAGCAGCCGTTAGCTTTCGCCCCGCTGCCGCGAAACTGTCAGTTGCCGGACCAGAAATACACACACAGCGCCAAGCAAGGCCGGCGCCGCGATGATCGGGAAGATCACCTCGACATTCCAATGCCACCTTAGAAAGATGCCTCCCAGGATCGGGCCAATGACGGCGCCGAGCCGCCCGATCGCCATGGCCCAACCCACGCCCGTCGAACGGATGGCGACGGGATAGGTACTCGCCGCCAGCGCGATCACCCCGGTCTGACTTGCACCAGCGAAGAAACCGCTCAGGGTAATGACCACCGCTGCGCTCGAGAAGCTGGCGGTCGAAAAACCAAGCAATCCGGCCGCGATCGAAGCCAGGATGAAGGCCGGGACCAGGACGCCGTAAGTACCATAGCGGTCCATCAGCCGGCCGACCGACCCGGATCCAAAAAAACTTCCAAGACTATTCAGCGCGATGGCAAGACCGGCCTGCGCCATCGATAACCCGCCGGCGCGCAGCAGCGTCGGAATCCATGAAGTGACGAAGATGAGGATCAAGAAACTCGTGAAGAAAGGCACCGACAACAGCAAAGTCAGCGAAGCGCGGCCTTCGGTGAACAGATGTTTCATCGGCGCACCGGGGAGCTTTTCCTCACTGACGGTGTAGTGGACTTCCGCCGCGTCCGGAATCTCCGGCGCTATTTTGCGGACGATTTGCTGCACGGTTTTCGGATGCAGACCGCGGGTGAGCAGGAACGACACCGATTCAGGAAGAGCAAAGATCAGCGCAACAACAAGAAGCAACGGCACGATCGAGCCGATGAGAAACAGCGACTGCCAGCCCAAAGGCGCGATCAGCACTGAGCCCAGCAGACCGATCGCGACACCGCCGAGCGGAAACGCGGACCATTGCAGGGCCACGAATGCCGAGCGCAGCCGCTTGGGCGCAAATTCCGAGGTCAGTGCAACTGCATTCGGGGCGAGACCGCCGAGGCCAAGCCCGGTGAGAAACCGAAGCACCAGCAGCTGATCGAATGACTTGATCCACACCGTCGCCAAAGTGAGGATCGCGAATAACAGGGTTGCCCCGATCACCAGGCGCTTGCGCCCAAAACGATCGCCAAGCGGGCCGAAAGTGAGCACGCCAAGCAGAATGCCCGCCTGGCTGATGCCGAAAACCGGCCCGAAGGAACTTGGGCTGACGCCAAGCGTAGCCGCAATTGAAGGGGCTACGAGACCCAGCATGATGGTATCGGCGCCGTCCAAAAAGATCATCAGCGCACAAAGAAAGACGACCCGGATTTGCAGCTCGGTCAACGGCCGCTGATCGATCAACTCCGTGACGTTGATGGTTGAAGATGCCCCCGGCGTGTCTCCTCGGTTATGGTGACCCCGCTTATGATGGCGGATGTTGCAGATAGGATGGCCTGGTATTGACCGTTTCGACGTCGAATCCCGCTGCGCGCTTGAAGGAGATCGAGGCCTCCTTCAACTCCTCGGCACCCAGGACCGCTGCGATGTCGGAGAAGCCACCGGGGGCGCGCTCTTCGGCCAATTGCATGACCGTTTCCGGACCGAGCCGGCGGTTGCGTAAGATCATGCCATTCATCGCATCCATGCGTTCGCGCTCATACTGCCGCAGCGCTTCCACCGGATCGGCATAACGCAGGAGCGCGGCCGCCAGCACGCGCCCATCGACGATGGCCTGCGAGCCCGCTTGCGCGCCGACCGGAAGCATTGGATGCGCGGCATCGCCGACCATTGTTACCCGGCCGAAACTCCACTGCGGCAATGGATCGCGATCGACGTCGGGGAACACGAAGACGTCTTCGGTCGCCTCGATCAGCTTCGGAATATCGAACCAGTCAAATCTCCAGCCGGCGTATCTGGCCAGGATCGGCGCCTTGTCCGCGCGCACTCCCCATTCTTCAAGCGGCATCATCGGGTCGCTGGTGCGCACGACGCAAATCCAGTTGATAAGGCAGCGGCCGTCCGGAAGCTGCCTGATCGGGTAAGCGACGAAACGCTGATCGCGATGGCCGGCGATGACCATGGTTGCGCCGTTCAGATATGGCTCCGCCTGCGGTCACGCCGCGGTAATTGATGACACCCTCGTAGTGCAGGTTTTCTGCCGGCGAGAACGCGTGCCGAACCGCCGAATGGATGCCGTCGGCGCCGACCAGAAAATCGCCGTCGACCTCGGCTACCTCGCGCCCGGTCGTGCGGTCAACGAATCTGGCAACGACGCCGTCGTCGCGCGCTGCGAAAGTCGCTAAATGATGACCGGTGTGAATACGATCCGCACCAAGCCGTGTCTGGGCCGCGTCCAGCAGCAGTCTTTGCAGTTCACCGCGCGACACCGAATGCTGGGGCCACTTGTAACCGGCGGCCAAGCCGCGCGGCTCCGACCAGATGAGCTGTCCGTGTTTGTTGAAATAGGCCAGCGCGGCGGTAGCGACAGAACTGGCGGCGAGTTGCTCGCCAAGGCCGAGCTCGGTCAGCTCGCGCACGGCATGCGGTTGGACGTTGATTCCAAGGCCGAGAAATTGGAACACTGGCGCGGAGTCGAAAACATGTGGCTCAAATCCGATCTGATGCAGACTCAATGCCAGTGACAGGCCGCCGATACCGCCCCCGACGACGATCGCCTTCATGCCTACCGGTCCTAGGTCTTAGAGGGCAGGTTACGCCGCGGCAGATTCCTCGGAATCGTCTTCGGAGCGGGAGCGCCGCCGCCGCGAGCGCAGCCGGCAGATGCGCGAGGGGATGTAGCAGAGATCGTCGAGGAAGCCGACGAAGCGCTGACCGCGCGCGAGCGCACGGTCGAGCGCCGCCATGGTGCGCGCCTGCCCGGGGTCTTCATCGTCGATCCAGGTGCGCAGCACTGAGGCGAACAGCATCGCCAGCCCTTGGGCGCGGATCATGCCGCGGGGGCCTGAGGAACCGATGCCGGCCGCTGCCAGCATCCATTGTTGCGAGCGTAAGGCGAGCCCGTTGAGCGCCAAAGCGAGCGGCGGGTTGCGGCGGCCGGAACGTAACAGCGAGCGAATCGCTTGGCGATGCGGTGCCAGCGTCTCCAGCCGGCGCATCAACACGTCGAACAGCCGTTCGCGCTCGGGTTCCTCGGCCATGTCGCCAAGATCCTCGGCGAGCACCGCGCGATCGGTGGCCTTCACGAAAGCAGCGACGATTCCGAGGGTGGATGCGAATTCGCCGCGTAACTGCGAAAGCGACATGCCGGCGTGGCGGGCGACATCGGCGAGACCGATCGTTTCAAACGCCTTGTCGGCCAAGAGCGCCAGCAGCGCGGCAATGATCCTGTCGCGATCGCTCGTTGGCACCGATGCAGGGTGAGGCTGAGTGGCGCGGGCCGAAGCACCTC
Organism: Xanthobacteraceae bacterium; assembly: GCA_049679485.1. Classification (GTDB taxonomy): domain Bacteria; phylum Pseudomonadota; class Alphaproteobacteria; order Rhizobiales; family Xanthobacteraceae; genus BOG-931. The sequence goes on along the minus strand of JBAUGC010000387.1, from coordinate 6,955 downwards.
GGGCGGACTTGCCGGCTGCCTTGCGGGTGGGTCTGCGAGCCATGGCCGAACTCCTCAACACGCGTGACTAAGGGCAATGTAGCCCTCCGGGGCAGCGCTTCCAAGGCATTCGCCTCAATCCGCAAGCTCACGAGACCGTTTGGTCGCGGCGGCTACTGCCTCCTTCATTAGGGGCACCAAGCCGTTGCGGTCCATCAGCACCGTGAGCGCAGCCGCAGTCGTGCCGCCCGGAGAGGTGACATTTTCCCGCAGCGTTGCCGCTGTGAGCCCCGAGCGGTGGAGCAACTCTCCGGAACCCGCGACGGTTTCCCGCGCCAGCTTTTCTGCCAAAGCCGGCGGCAGGCCCGCTGCAATGGCGGCGTCCGCGAGCGCCTCCGCGAGCAGAAACACGTAGGCCGGTCCCGAGCCCGACACGGCTGTCACCGCATCCATCAGCGCTTCATCTTCGACCCATTCGACGGCGCCAGTTGCGGCAAGGAGGCCGTCGGCGAGCTCGCGTTGCCTTTCAGTGGCCCCGCGAGCCACGGCGACGGTGATGCCGCGGCCGATCGCAGCAGGCGTATTAGGCATGGCGCGCACCAAGGCGCAGGGCGTTTTGAGCGCACTGGCCAGGAAGTCGAGTGTCCGTCCGGCCATTATCGAGACCACGAGCGTGGACGCACCGATGACAGGCGCAGCGGTCGGCACGACTTCCGCAGCGACTTGCGGCTTGACCGCGATAACGACAGCGGCCGCGCTGGGCAGTCGGCGGATGGCCGGATTGAGCCGCACGCCGCGATCGGCAAGTGCTGTGATCTGTAGCGACGGGTATGGCTCGATCACTGCGACGTTCGCCGGACGAAGCCCCAAGCGAAGCCAGCCATCCAGCAGGGCGCTGCCCATTTTGCCGGCCCCGACAAGCACGAGTGAGCCGGACAAGTCACGCAAATCGGGATTCTGGCCAGCGGAAGGATTTGAGGCGCTCATCGGCGTGTTTCCCGTCATTGCGGATTGCCGCGAAGCGGCGAGCGCCAAATCCATAACCGCTGTTTGTGCGATTGCCGAGGCCGGAAGCCGCCGCGGACGGGTTTCGCGCTACGCCCGGCCCGACAGAACGATGGGCTATGCCTCGCCCGAGGTCTCGAACATGACGGAGTCCATCGCCTCGCGCGCAGATTTGCCGGCCCAGACCACAAACTGGAACGCCGGGAAATAACGTTCACAGGAATCGAGCGCGGTGCCGAGCACTGCTTCGCATTGCCGGTCCGATGCGGAACCGCCGCCAGAAAGCAGCAGCGCATGGCGGAACATCACCACGCCGTTCTGCGTCCAGACGTCGAAATGACCGATCCACATTTGCTCATTGATCAACGCGATGAGCTGCTGGACTTCAGAAAGCCGCAGCTCCGGCACGCGCATGTCGAAGGCGCACGCAAGATGCAGCGCCTCGATCTCACCCATCCAGGTGAATGAAACCTGATAGTTGGTCCATCGGCCGGTGACGACGATTGCGACTTCGTCCTCGCCGGCGCGTTCGAACGGCCAGTTGTTGCCGACCGCCATATGCTCGACAACGTCGAGGGGATTGTCGTGAGGCTCTTGTGCAATTGCGGTCAGGGACATGCCGTCTCCACAGCTCCGGTTGGGGTGGAAATGCGCACGCCACCGAACATTGCCAAAGGCTGGGCTGCGATTTGCCGCAGGAACAACCTCAGGCCAGCAGATTGACTCAAATCGCGAATCACTTGGCTGCGCCGAATATAAACGGCTCGATTCCGACGCCAAAGCCTCCATTTCGAACCGACGAGCGCTTTGCCTGTAGCACTCATGAAGTGATTTGCCGTCGGGACACAATGCAGGAAAGATGACCGTCCACAGTCGATCCTGCGACAAGTTGACTCGGGGGACGGCGGCGAGCGTGAACTTGCGTTTGCGCACGAGGTTTCGCCGCGGGCGGTAGCGCCGGCCGGAATCTAGTCGAAGAACAGGCTTGAAACCGATTCCTCAGCCGCGGTGCGGCTGATCGCTTCTCCGATCAGCGTCGCGATCGAAAGCACGCGAATATTCGCGGAGGCGTTGACGGCATCAGTCGGCTGAATCGAGTCGGTGATCACCAGCTCTTTCAGATTCGATTTATTGACGCGGGCTACTGCTCCCCCGGACAGAACGCCATGGCTGATGTAGCCGTAGACCGAGTTGGCTCGCTTTTCCAGAAGCGCATCGGCGGCGTTGAGCAGTGTGCCACCGGAATCGACGATGTCGTCGATGAGGATGCAGATACGACCGTCGACCTCACCTATGACATTCGCCACTTCGGACTCGCCCGGGCGCTCGCGCCGTTTGTCGATAATGGCGAGCGGCACATTGATGCGTTTGGCGAGCCCGCGGGCCCGCACCACGCCGCCAACATCCGGCGAAACGACGATGACGTCGTCGAGACTGAACCGCTGTTTGATGTCGCGCACCATCACCGGCGCGGCGAACAGGTTGTCGGTGGGGATATCGAAGAAACCCTGGATCTGGCCGGCATGGAGATCGACCGTGAGCACGCGGTCGGCGCCGGCGCGGGTAATGAGGTTGGCGACGAGCTTTGCGGAGATCGGGGTGCGCGGCCCCGGTTTGCGGTCCTGCCGGGCGTATCCGAAATAGGGGATCACAGCGGTGATGCGGCGCGCCGACGCGCGGCGCAGCGCGTCGATGATGATCAGCAGTTCCATCAGATGGTCGTTGGCCGGAAATGAGGTCGACTGCAGGACAAAAACGTCCGCGCCGCGTACGTTTTCCTGGATTTCGACGAAAATCTCCATGTCGGCAAAACGGCGAACCACAGCCTTAGTCATCGGAATACCGATGTAGGCGCCGATGCCCTCAGCGAGGGCAGGGTTGGAATTGCCGGCAACGAGCCTGATCGCTCCGTTGTTGCTCGCCATTCCAATCTCCTGCGGAGCGCCACAATTTACGCGACCTGATACAAGCCAAGTGCCGGAGTGGCAACCTGAATCGCGGTCTTGTCCCCGCGGAATACCGAATGGTGAAAGGCAGGTAGCCCGAAGCGAAGGGCTGCGGCTTCGCCGCCCTCGGGCGTGCGCTATTGGTAACTTATCCCAGCGCAATCGCGTTGACGTGACGGCCGTAATCCGCCTCGTCGTTATGGGTCGAACGGCGAAAGCTGAAAAATCGGGCAGGGTCGGCGTAGGTGCAAAACCCTAAATCCTCAAATTGGCGGACGCCGGCCCGCTCAAGCCGCGTCCCGATATAACCAGCCAGGTCAAACATTGCGTGACCTTCTCGCGGCGCAGAGGCGAAAAACCGTCCGCTATCCGAATCCTCGGCGGTGAAACGAGAAATCAGATCGGACCCGACTTCGTAGTTGCGCTGCCTGATCATCGGGCCAAGCACGGCATGAATCCGGTTGCGGTCAGCGCCTAGTTGCTCCATCGCGGCGACGGTCGCTTCCACAATGCCGGTGAGCGCCCCCCGCCACCCCGCGTGCGCCGCGCCGATGACGCCGGCCGTGGGGTCGGCGAAGAGGACTGGACCGCAATCGGCCGTGGTTACGCCGATGGCAACACCGGGGGTGCGCGTGGCGATGCCGTCGGCACGCGGACGCGCCTCCACCGTCCACGCAGTTTCAACCACGACCGCTTGGGGCGAGTGGATCTGGTAGGCGGTTAGCAAACTCTGCGGTTTCACACCGAGCGCGGCCGCCATGCGCGCGCGATTTTCGGCCACGTCAGCGGCGCTGTCGCGCGAGCCGATACCGCCGTTGAGGCTGGCATACAGACCGCCGGAAACACCACCCTGCCGGGTAAAGAAGCCATGGCGGACACCCTTGAGCGAGAGGGTCTTGGCCTCGATCATCATCGTTCAGGTCTCAAAGCCCGGCAGCGGCCCAAGCTTTGGATCAGTGATTGCAAGGACCTTGAATAATTCGCCCATCCCGCCCGGTCCGACGGCCGTCAATCGCGAGAGCGCCTGCTCGATCTCACTGCCCTTGTCGTGCTGCGCGCGGGCCTTGAGCGCCGCCGCGCGCTTTTCGATGCCGAGGCGCCTGAGGAAGTCGCGCTGCGAAACCGGGCCATGGATGCGCGCGCCGGTGATCTCGGCGGTTTGCGCCAGCGCCATGAAATCGACATGGGCGGTGAGGTCGGACTGTCCCGGCGCGCGCAGCGGCTCGGTGAAGGCATGATCGACTACGGCCTGCAGCGTATCTCCGAGCCCGTGCTGGGCGTGGCCGTAGTCGATGATGAGGGCGGCGCCGTCGCTGCGTACGCGCCGGCCGATTTCGATCGCGATCAATTCTGGACGCCATTCGTAAACCGATCCGGTCGGAGACGACGCACGCAGCTTCCGTGGCAAGGTCGCGTCAAAATGGGGTAGCGGATCGCATGCGGCGCTTATGACCAGACTGCCATCAGCGGCGACTTCGACGACGCGCTCGTGCCATCCGTCCGACTGTTTGATCGCCTGGTGAACCGGCAGTGCGTCGATGAATTCGTTGGCGATGATGATGTTGGGACCGCTTGGGACATCGGCGAGCCTGTCGTGCCACAGCATCGGCGTTGCCAGAGCTTCCAGCCTGAGCTGCTGCTGCTCTTTCAATCTCGGGCTGACCTCGACGAGATGCAGGACGACCGCAGTTTGAAAATCCTTGACGATTTTCGCGGCCCGGAATGCGTCGATCATCAACGTGCCATGCCCCGGGCCAAGCTCGATAACGCGCACGTTTTCCGGGGAGCCCATCTGCTGCCAGACCGCGGCCATCCACAGGCCGATCAGCTCGCCGAACATCTGGCTGATCTCCGGCGCGGTGATGAAGTCGCCGCCGGCGCCGATCGGGTCGTGGGTGATGTAATAGCCGTATCGCGGATGGGTGAGAGCGAGCCGCATATAATCGGCGAGCGGCATTGGTCCGGCGACCGCGATCAATCGGCGGATTTCACTTTCGAGCGGCGAATGTTCATCAGCCATTTTTGACGATCGGCCGGCGGACGAAGGCGATGCCGAGCGCAAGCAAGCCTGCCAATATCAGGGGAATCGAGAGCAGCATTCCCATCGTGAGCCCGCCCCAGAGGAAGCCGAGCTGCGGGTCGGGCTCGCGGAAAAATTCGCAAAAGATGCGCACGATGCCATAGGCGACCGCAAAGGTTCCGGTGACGACACCCGGCCGCTTGAGCGCTCCGAAGCGCACCATCACCCCGAGCACGACCAGAAGGAGCAAGCCTTCGAGGGTCGCTTCATAAAGCTGGCTGGGATGTCGCGGAAACGGGCCGCCCGAAGGAAAGACCATAGCCCAGGGCACGTCGGTGGGCCGTCCCCACAATTCGCCGTTGATGAAGTTGGCGAGACGACCAAGGAAGAGACCGATCGGGGCGACCGCCAGCGTTACGTCGCCGAGCGAAAGGACCGGAATGCCGCGGCGGAGCGCGAACAAGACGGTGACGACGATGCAGCCGATGACGCCACCGTGGAACGACATGCCGCCGGTCCACAGCGCGAAAATCTCCAGGGGGTTAGCGGCGAAATACCCTAGATTGTAAAACAGCACGTAGCCGATACGGCCGCCGAGGATGATTCCGAGCGTGATCCAGATAATGAAATCATCGAAGTCAGTGACGGTGAACGGTGCCGGCCCGCCCCACAATCTTTTGCTCGCAATGATGATGCGCGCGTAATACCAGCCGGCGAGGATGCCAGCGATGTAGGCTAGTGCATACCAACGCACCGAAAACGGTCCGATGGAAATCAGCACCGGATTGATCTTGGGATAGGTTAGAATCGGCAGAACTAGCATCGGCCTTCCCTGTCACGTAATGCTTCGCACAGCGATGACGCGGCGTGGCATCTTGCGGTAACGCTGCACCATTGCCATTGTGTATGAACGCAATAAGGCGGGCTGGCGCCCCGTGTACCGCAGCTGGGTCCCGATTCCTCGGAGGCAAACATGGTGCAGACGACGAACCGTTTTTTCGACGAGGTTGCGCGGTTGATGAACGACGCGGCCGGTGCTGCACAAGGCGTGCGGCGCGAGTTTGAAACGCTGTTCCGCAGCCAAGCGGAGCGGATACTCCGCGATCTCGATATTGTCCAGCGTGAGGAATTCGAGGCCGTTAAGGATATGGCCCGGCTCTCCCGCGAGGAGAACGAGACCCTTAAGGCCCGCATCGCGGCGCTGGAGGCAAGAGTTGCGGCGGCGAATCCGCCAAGCGAGGCCCCGGCTCTCTCCTCGCCAGGAGTTAATCCAGGCGGGTTCTGAGCGGTCAGTGCCGCCACACTTTCCTTGTTTTTGGCGACTTGCGCCGCTATAAGCGCGCCACTGCGGCGAACGAGACCTTTGGCACCCCTGGAGGCCGCCGCGGCAATCCAAAACGGATGGCTGAAGCTTAAACACGAGGACACATCATGGCGACCGTCAATTTGATCAAGGCGGCCGCACGTTCACGGGCAGGCAAGGGGGCCGCCCGGTCTGAACGTCGCGCCGGCCGCGTACCTGGAATCATCTATGGCGATGGCAAGCCGCCGCTGCCGATCTCGCTGGATTACAGCGAACTGCGCCAGCGCATTTATGCCGGGCATTTTCTGACCACGATTCACGACGTCGAGGTCGACGGTGTGAAACACCGGGTCATCCCGCGGGATTTCCAGCTCGACGCGATCCACGATCTGCCGCTGCACGTGGATTTCATGCGGCTCGGCGAAGGCGCGACAATCCGCGTCAACATTCCGGTCCACGTCAGGAACGTTGACCAGTCGCCTGGAGTCAAACGCGGCGGCACAGTCTCCATCGTTACCCATACCGTCGAAGTGCGGTGTCGGGCTGACGCGATCCCGAATTCCATCGAGGTCGACGTCAGCGGACTCGAGATCAACTACTCCAGACACTTGAGCGACATTACGCTGCCGGAGGGCGTGCGCGTAGTGAGCGGCCGGGACATTACGCTCGTCACCGTCGTGCCGCCGTCGGGCTATGCGGAAG
>JBAUGC010000386.1:0-6925 GCA_049679485.1 Xanthobacteraceae bacterium | reverse complement strand
TTACGAGGTGGCGGTCCGCCTCGCCGAAGGCCGCGTGGTTCCGGAGAACGATGAAGCGGCCGCGCATTGGTTCGAGCGCGCCGCAAAGAAGGGGCTGGCGCCGGCCCAGTTCCGGCTTGGTAGCCTTTATGAAAAAGGCATCGGCGTGAAACGAAACCTCACCACGGCGCGCGACCTCTACCGCGCCGCCGCGGACAAGGGTCACGGCAAGGCCATGCACAATCTGGCGGTGCTCTACGCCGAAGGCATCGGCGGCGCGGCGGACTATCGCACAGCCGCGCAGTGGTTCCGCAAAGCGGCTGAGCGCGGCGTCACCGACAGCCAGTATAACCTCGCCATCCTTTACGCGCGCGGCATCGGGGTCGAGCAGGATTTTGCCGAATCCTTCAAGTGGTTCTTCCTCGCGGCCAAAGAAGGCGACAAGGATGCGGCGCGAAAGCGCGACGAAATGGCCGCGCATCTCGACGAACAGTCGGTTGCGGCGGCGCGTATCGAGGTGGAAAAGTGGGCGCCGCTGCCGCAACCCGCCGACGCGATCACTGTCAAGGGCGCGTGGGATCAGCCCATGAACCTGAGTTCGGTGGCAAAGCCGAAAGCGCGTTCGTCGGCTAAGGCTTCCGCGCCAGACACCACCAAGCCAAACTGACGGCCCAGCGCGATCAATTCTGCGCGCTGTTGGCAGCGGGAATAGTTGTCACCCGGCGTCGCGGGCGTAGAACCGTCCAAACGCAGACCCGAGCGCCGGTGCACCAGCCGTGCAAATTTATCTTCCGATCGCCGACATTCCCGTCAACGTCTTTCTCGTGTTGGCGATGGGTCTGGCGGTCGGCTTCATTTCCGGGATGTTTGGGATCGGCGGCGGTTTTCTGATGACGCCGCTGCTCATCTTCATCGGCGTGGAGCCGGCGGTCGCCGTGGCGAGCGTCACGACACATGTGGCGGCTTCTTCGTTTTCGGGCGCGACAGCCTATTGGCGCCGCAACGCCATCGACTCGACGCTCGCGCTCACACTCCTCGCCGGCGGCATCTTCGGCAGCGCCGGCGGGGTCGCGCTGTTTACCTGGCTGCGGGCACTTGACCAGCTCGATCTCGTCATCGGCCTTTCTTACGTGATCCTTCTGGGCATTGTCGGCGTGCTGATGGTCGGCGAAAGCGCGCGCGCCATCATCCGCAGCATTCAGGGCGAGCGGGTCGAACTGCGGCGGCCGGGCAGCCACCTGTGGATTCACGGGTTGCCGCTCAAGCTGCGCTTTAAGCGCTCGAAAATCTACGTCTCCGCAATTCCGGTACTGGCGATCGGATTCATCATTGGTTTTCTCGGCGCCATCATGGGCATCGGCGGCGGATTTCTGCTGGTGCCGATGCTGATCTATCTGCTGCGGGTGCCGACAGTGACCGTCATCGGCACGTCCCTGGTCTTGACCTTTCTCACCATGGTGGCAACGACCATTCTGCACGCGGCGACCAATCATCTGGTCGATGCCGTGCTCGCGCTGATCCTCATGGTGGGTGGCGTCATTGGCGCGCAGTTCGGCGCGCATGCCGGACAGCGCATCCGCGGCGAGTGGCTGCGGCTGTTGCTCGGCTTGCTCGTCCTCTCGGTCGGCTTGCGCTTTGCGGGCCAGCTCGTGCTGCAACCGGACGATCTATATTCGATCCGGGTCATCGGTGGTGCGCCATGAGATCGGTGTTTACCGCCGCGTTTATCCTGACAAGCCTGATTGTCGGTACCGGCCGGGCGGCGGCGGAGCGGCTCATTGCTTCCTTGACCAATCAAAGAGTGCTGATCACCTCGAACTACACCGGCGTGGAATTGGTGCTGTTCGGTACCGTGGAGCGGGACGCTGCCGATCCGGCGCGAGGCGGGCCTTACGATATCGTCGCGACCGTCACCGGCCCGCGGGAATTAATCCGCACGCGGCGCAAGCAGCGGGTGCTCGGCATCTGGGTGAATGCGCGAGCGCGCACCTTTGTTGATCCGCCCGCATATCTCGCCGTTTTGGCGAGCCGTCCGCTCGACGCCATCACCGGCGCGGAGAATCGCCGGCGGCTGCAGCTTGGCATTGCCGATACGCCGCTGCCCGAACTGATCCACAACGACATCGGCGAGGTCAGCAGCGACCCGTTCCGCGCCGCGTTTATCGAGATCATGCGCGGCCGCGACCTGTACAGCGAAGAGCCGAATGCGGTCTCGTTCCTCACGCCGACGCTGTTCCGCACCACGATCGTACTGCCGGCGCAGGTGCCGACCGGCAATTACACTGTGGACGTCAAGCTGTTCGAAGGCGGCAATATGGTTGCGCACACGGATTTGGCCTTCGAGATCGTCAAGGTCGGCTTCGAGCAATTTGTGGTCAACGCCGCGCGCGATCACGGCCTGCTCTACGGGTTTGTCACGGCGCTGATGGCCCTGACAACCGGCTGGATCGCGAGCGTGGCGTTTCGGCGAGACTAATTTTCAATCCGGCAGGCATCGCTCGGCGGCGATGGCAAAGAGCCGGCGCTCGCCAAGCATGTGGGCAGTGAACGCGAGCGCGCCGAACAGGCCGGAGATCGCGCGATCCCGGACGTTGAGGCCTCCGGCATAGGCGCCGAACGCCGGCATGACCAGGCGGCGGCCATCGCTGGCGAAGCACCGCCGGCTTACCGCCCGACCGCGCTGCGCCACTCGCGCAACCGGATGCAGGTGGCCGGCGATTTCGCCGCTGCTCGCCTGTTCGGATGGTTCGTGGCGAAACGTCAGCGGACCGAACGCCAACACATCGGCGAACCGTCCGCCAATACCGTCCGAAGGATTGGGATCGTGGTTGCCGGCGATCCAGATCCAATCGCGGCCGTGCTGGAGGGCTTTCAGCGCGGCGCGATCGCGGCCCGACATGCGCAATGGGCCATGGTCGTCGTGGAAGTTGTCGCCCAAAGCGACCACGAGACGCGGCGCGTAGCGCTCAACAAGGCGCGCGAGCCGCGCCAAAGTCGTCGCGGTGTCGTAAGGCGGCAGCAGCACGCCGCGCTTCGCAAAGGCTGAGCCTTTTTCCAGATGTAGGTCGGCGACGAGGAGGAGACTTTCGTCGGGCCAGTACAGCGCGCCGGCGGGGTCGGCGATAAATGTCACGTCAGCAACGACAACCGAGCCGGATTGAGGCGTACGCGCAACGTCCGGGTCGCCGCCGGCTGCGGATTGAGCCGTCGAAGCGGCACCCCTCACTGCATCGCCTCCTTGATCAATTCGGCCTCCGCTTCGGCGAGGAGCGTATCCGATGCCTCGCCGTAGACCATCTCGCGGCCGATCTCCAGCATCACCGGCACAGCCAGCGGCGATACGTGATCGAGCGCTTTATGAACGATTCGGCCCCTGATGCGCGAGAGCATTTCGGAGACGCGGTGCACGTCGAGCAGCCCGCTCGCGGCATCGGCGCGGGCGGCGCGCAGGAGAATGTGATCGGGCTGGTGGCTACGCAGCACGTCATAAACCAGGTCGGTCGAGATCGTTACCTGCCGGCGGGATTTTTCCTGTCCGGGGAAGCGCCGCTCGATCAGCCCGGCGATGATCGCGCAATTGCGGAATGTGCGCTTCATCAGCGCGGATTCGGCGAGCCAGGCTTCAAGATCATCGCCGAGCATGTCTTCGTCGAACAGGGCGGCGAGTGACAATTCCCCGCGCTCGATCCGCTGCGCCACATTGCCGAGGCCCCATACCGCGAGTGCGTATTCGTTGGCGACGAAGCCCATCGGGCGGAGCCGCGCGCGTTCCAGCCGCCGCGTCAGCAGCATGCCAAGGGTCTGATGCGCCAGCCGACCTTCGAACGGATAGCAAACGAGATAGTGCTTGTTGGCGCGTGGAAAGGTTTCCACCAGCAGTTCATACTGGCCGGGCATCCGCGAGCGCCATTCCTGGATTTCGAGCCACTCGCGGACTTGCGCGGGCAGTGCGCGCCATTCCTGCGGATGGGCAATGATGCCGCGCACCCGCGCGGCGAGATAAGTTGACAGTGGAAATTTTCCGCCCTCGTAGGCCGGCACCTTCGGATCCTCCGCGGTGGCGCGCGAAACATAAACCTCGTCTTCGACCAGAGTCTCGTATTTGAGAACCTCGCCGGCGAACACGAAGGTGTCGCCCGGCACCATAGTCTCGATGAAATACTCTTCGACCTCGCCCAACAGCCGCCCGCCGCGCGGAATGACCTTCGAGGCGCGCGAGCGGACGAGCCGGACTTTCAGCATGTCGGCTTCGACGATGGTGCCGACGTTGAGCCTATAGCGTTGCGCGACATTCGGATTGGTAATGCGCCAGCGCCCGTCTTTGCCTTCGCGAATGCGGGCAAAGCGGTCGTAGGCCTTGAGCGCATAGCCGCCGGTGGCGACGAAATCGACCACAGCGTCGAAGTCGGCGCGCGTCAGTGCGGAGTAGGGAGCCGCCGTCGTCACTTCGGCGTAAAGTTCGTCGCTGAAGAACGGCTCGCCGCAGGCGCAGCCGAGGACGTGCTGCGCGAGCACGTCGAGCGCGCCGATGCGCAATGGCGGCGTATCCTGAGCGTTCTCGGAAATTGCGTCGAGCGCAGCGCGGCATTCGAGCACTTCGAAACGGTTGGCGGGGATGAGCACGCCTTTCGACGGCTCGTCCATGCGGTGATTGGCGCGTCCGATGCGCTGGAGAATGCGCGAAGCGCCTTTCGGCGCGCCGACATTGATGACCAGATCGACGTTGCCCCAGTCGATGCCGAGATCGAGCGAAGAGGTGCAAACCACGGCGCGCAGCCGGCCGCCCGCCATCGCCGCTTCGACCTTGCGGCGCTGCGCAACATCGAGCGAACCGTGATGCAGCGCGATGGCCAGATTGTCGTCGTTGATGTGCCAGAGCTGCTGAAATATCGCTTCCGCCTGGCTGCGGGTGTTGACGAAAACGAGCGTAGTTTGATGCGCCATGATGAGCCGGTAGATTTCATCAAGGGCGTGCCGCGCCGAGTGCCCGGCCCAGGGTAGCCGCTCGCGCGTGTCGAGCATGGTGACGTGGGGCGGCGCGCCTGGGTCGGCAACGATGAGATCGGCAGTCGCTGGTCCCGCTGCGCCGGCACGTTGCGGCACCATGAAGCGGGCGAGCTCGGCGGGCTCGGCCACGGTCGCCGAGAGGCCGACACTGGTGAGATTTTCCGCAATCCGAAACAGCCGGGCGAGACCAAGGGAAAGCAGGTCACCGCGCTTCGACGTGACCAGCGCGTGCAACTCATCGAGGATCACGCGCTTGAGCGAGCCGAACAAATACGGCGCGTCCGCGGAGGCAAGCAGCAGCGCCACCTGCTCCGGCGTCGTCAGCAAAATCTCCGGCGGATCGCGGCGCTGGCGCTGGCGTTTTGAAGTCGGCGTGTCGCCAGTCCGCGTCTCGATGCGGATCGGCAGGCGCATCTCGGCAACCGGCGCTTCAAGATTGCGCGCGATGTCGACGGCAAGCGCCTTAAGGGGTGAGATATAGAGCGTGTGCAGCCCGCCATCGCGGCGCACATCGCGGCCGATTGAAAAGAGTTTTCTTTTTTCCGCCGGGCTACCTGGAGCGGGCGATGCAGCGCCGCTCAGTTCCACCAGGCTTGGCAGGAAGCCGGCGAGCGTCTTGCCGCCGCCGGTTGGCGCGATCAACAGTACCGAGCGATGTGCCTGCGCTTTCGCCAAAAGCTCAAGCTGATGCGCGCGCGGCGCCCAGCCGCGGCTGGCGAACCAGCGCGCAAAGACATCCGGCAGCAGTGCGGTGCGCTCGATAACGGTCACGCACCAGAACTACCGGGCGGACACACTGTGGTCGAGGGCTGCGCAATCACGACAAGGCTATCGACCGGCACGCCCTTCTCGCTTCGCACCGCCGCCCTGGCGATGGAAAAAGGCGCAAGGCCGGCCTCGCTCAGCATGCCTCGTATGTAAGGCTCGCCGTGGGCATAGCGCAGCGTCGGCAGCAATTTCACCCCATCGCCGGAGTGGGTTTCGACGGTCAACGCAACCAGGCCGTCGGACGAAAGCACGCGCGCGACGCCAGCCATGATCGGCGACAGATCGTTCACGTAGACGAAAACGTCGGCGGCAAGAACGAGGTCGTACGTGGACGCGTTGGAAATCTCATTGCCGAGGAAGATGGTAAGGTCACTCGTGTAGAGCTGATCATAAATATCCTTCGCCGCAGCCTGCGCGATCATCGCCGGCGACAGGTCCACACCGACAATCCGATCAGCCACGGAGCCAAAGGCGGCGCCGGCGAGACCTGTGCCGCAACCAAGGTCGAGCATCGAACCGAACCGAAGCGGGCGGTGCGATGCCTGTATCGCTTCTTCGACCGCTTGCCGCAGTAGTACCGGTCCGCGATAGGCGAGGCGTTCGGTGAGGGCAGTGTCGTAGCGGGCGGCGTATTGGTCGAACAACCGCCGCACATAGGGTTCACTCATCGCCGGCGTCGTGTCGCCGGAGCCGAGCCGCGCCAGCTGGAGCCGTGCCCCGTGATAGTCTTGGGGGTCTGCGTCGCGGGCTTGTTCAAATGCGGCGACGGCGCCGTTTCGGTCGCCGAGCCGGTCCCGGATCGCGCCCAATGCGAACCAGGCAGTGGCGAAGTTGGGCGCCAGCGCGACGGTTTGCGCGAGAACATCTGCAGCGCCGGCAAAATCGCCGCGCGCCGCCTGGTCGAGCGCCCACTTGTAGCGCCGGTCGGCGATGAGATCGCCGGAAGAGACGAAAAGCGGGCCGGTGTCGGACATTGGGCGCTCGCGTCCTTTTTCGGAATGCCTATTTATGACTCTCCATGCGTCCTGAAGACATCCTGGTGCCGACGCCTGCCGGCGTGTGCTGCAAGCTCGGTTCCTTCCATATCGATCCGACACGGCCGGTCGAGCGGGCGCTGATAACGCACGCCCATTCCGACCACGCGCGCGCCGGGCATGGCGCAGTGCTCGCC
>JBAUGC010000385.1:0-9211 GCA_049679485.1 Xanthobacteraceae bacterium | reverse complement strand
CCAGGCGACCATGCAGCGGTTCTTGGAAACTCAGGAAAACATCATGCTCGCCTACTTCGGCGGCGAGCGCGCGACGCGCGTGGCGCGGCCGGTTTTGCAGCCCGCGCCACGGCCGACAGCGGCTCCGATTGCGCCGCGTCCCGCGCCTGGTCCGCTCGGCGCGCTTCGCCAGCACATCAACGGAGCTGCGGCGGCGCCTACCGCTCCGCTTGCTTCGATGACGAAGCCTGCCTCGGCGCCGGCAATGGCGCCGCGAACAAACGGCGGCCCACCAGTCGACGGTCTGGCGGCAATGAACGGTGCGGGAACAAATGGTGCGCCGATAAATGGCGGTGCAGCGTTCGACCGCACCGCACTGACCGACCAGCTGATCAACCTCGTGGAGGAGCGGACCGGTTATCCGCGCGATATGCTCGCCATGGATCAGAATCTCGAAGCGGACCTCGGCATCGACTCCATCAAGCGGGTTGAGATCGTCGGCGCGCTGCTGAAGTGGCTGCCAGCAACGGTCCAGCCAAGGACAGCCGACCTCGGTGACGCTCTCAACGCTCAGAAGACCCTCAACGGTATCCTCGATCTGTTGTGGTCAAAGATCGGAGCCGAAGCGGGAGGGCCAGCGCGCCCTTTTGATGTAACCGGGGCCGACGCGCCCGCGGCCAGGGCATGCGCCCGTCCGCCCCGGTTTGTTTTGGTGGCGCGTACCGAAGAATTGCCGCAGCCAGTGCCGACGGCACTCCCCGCCGGCACTTACGTGATCACCGACGACGGCGCTGGGTTGGCTCCTGCTTTGGCCGAGTTGATCGCCGGAGCCGGCGGCAAACCGAAAATCATCAAAGCCGACCTTTCGATCACACCCGGCGACATCTCCGGCTTCATTCACCTCGCGCCATTCGGTGCGCCGCCAATCGCGCTTGGCGACGCTGCCGCCTGGCGGGCCGCAATCGAAGCCAACGAACTGTTTCCACATCAATTCGTCGGCCGCGCCCGTAGCCTTCAAAATCGGGGTCGGGTACTGCTGGTGTCCGGCCTTGGCGGCGCTTTTGGACGGGGCGCGTCCGCGGGTGCCGAAATTCGCGTCGCCGGAGGCGGTCCAGCCCTGGCAAAATCGTTGTTTGAGGAATGGCCCGAGGTCGTCGCCAAGGCGATCGACCTGCCGCGCGACCGGAATCCGCGTGAACTTGCCAGCCTCGTGTTTGCGGAGCTTGCGGTCCCCGGTGGCCGCATAGAGGTCGGCTATCCGAACGGCGAGCGGACGGTCTTTCGCACCGAAGTGGCGGAAATCGACACAGCCTCTGCGCCTCGCGACCCGCTGCCCGACGGCGCCGTTGTGCTGGTAACCGGCGGCGCGCGCGGCATCACCGCCGAAGTGCTGCAGCCGCTCGCTCGGCCCGGCGTGACGTTCATTCTTGCCGGGCGGACACCCCTCCCCGGCGCGGAAGATGCTGCCGTCGCCGAACTGAAAACCGACGCTCCACTACGGACGCATCTGATCGCGCAGGCGCGCACCGCCGGCCAGATGCCCCGTCCCCGCGAGATCGAGCAGCAAGTGCAAGCCATCCTGCGTAACCGCGAGATCAGCGCCAACATCGGTGCGCTCCGCGCTACCGGCGCCGAGGTGCTGTATCGGGTGACGGATGTGCGCGATCCAGCCGCGGCCGCAACGCTCGTCGCATCCATCTACGCACGGTACGGCCGGATCGACGGTGTCATCCACGGCGCCGGCTTGATCGAGGACAAGCGGATCGTCGACAAAGAAGCCGACAGCTGGCTGCGGGTCGTCGAAACCAAGGCGCTGAGCGCTTATACGATAGCGCGCGCGCTGAAACCGGAAGGTTTGCGGTTCTTCGTCCTGTTCGGATCGGTGGCCGGCCGTTACGGCAATTCTGGTCAGGCCGATTACGGCGCCGCCAACGAACTCCTCAATCGTTTCGCTTGGCAGCTTCGCGCGCTGTGGCCGCAAACCGTCAAGATCGCAGTCCTCAACTGGGGTCCATGGGCCGGCACCCGGCACGGTTCAGGCATGGTGTCCGACGAGACCAAACGCAAGTTTGCGGCGCGCGGTGTCGACCTTGTCGACCCCGAAGGCGGCGCGCTCGCTTGCCGCAACGAAATTCTTTACGGGCCGATCGAGGACGTGGAAATCGTGTTCGGCGAAGGATTGTGGGAGCAGCGCGAGGTCGTGCAGAGCGGGCTCCGGACCTGGGAAACGGAAACGCCTAAACCGCATCCCTCAGCCGCGCTACGCACGGATAGCGAAATCCGCGTCTAGGCTCACTTCGGCTTTCGACGCGTCAATCAGAGTTTGTGATGGCCAATCCTGAACAAAAAGATCGCAGTGGCGACATCGCCGTGGTCGGGATTGGCTGTCTGTTCCCGGGGGCTGACGGACCCGACCAGTTCTGGCGCAACATCCGAGGCAAGAAGGTTCAGATCGGCGACCCTCCAGCTGATTGGGGGGCCGAGCGCCATCTCAACGCTACCGGCACCGGGCACATCTCTACCGCAGTCGGCGGCTATTTGGGCGATCTTTACCGCTTCGATCCGGCGGAACTCGGCGTGATGCCGAACTCGGTTGACGGCGGCGAGCCGGACCAGTTTCTCGCCTTGAAAGTTGCCCGCGATGCGCTCGCCGACGCCGGCTGCCTCGACAATTACGATCACATCAATACGGGCGTAATTCTCGGGCACAGTTCGTGGCTGCACCGCGGCAGTGGCAACATGGTGCAGCACGGCGTGGTGGTCGATCAAACCGTCGAGCTCGTCGGTCAACTCCTGCCTGACGCGCCAGCGGCGGCGCTTGAAAAGCTGCGCGCGGCGCTGGTGAAAGAGTTGCCGCCATTCAACTCCGACATCGTGCCGGGCTTCGTTCCCAACGTCATGACCGGCCGCATCGCCAATAGATTCGATCTGCGCGGCCCGAATTACATTATCGACGCCGCGTGCGCTTCGTCGCTGCTCGCCGTCAAGGCCGCAATGGAAGAGCTGCGCAGCGGGCGGAGCGACCTGATGCTGGCTGGCGGCGTCAACGGCTCGATTCCGTCGATCACTAATATGGTCTTCAGCCAAATCGGCGCGCTGTCGCCCCGCTCCGAAATTCGGCCGTTCGATGAGTTGGCGGACGGCACGCTGCTCGCCGAAGGCGTCGGTATCGTCGTGCTGAAACGGCTAAACGACGCGCTCGCCGCGGGCGACCGCATCTACGCAGTGCTCAACGGCATTGGCCAGTCGAGCGACGGCAAAGGCATGGGCATGCTGGCGCCGCGGCTCGAAGGCGAGATTTTGGCGATCCAGCGTGCCTACGAGGACGCCGGTTTCGAGCCCAACGGCCTCGGGCTGATGGAAGCCCATGGCACCGGCATTCCGCTCGGCGACCGTACCGAAGTCAGCGCGCTGCGCGAGGTTTTCGGCGAACGCGACGGCGACCTGCCGCGCATCGCGCTAGGCACCATCAAATCGCTGATCGGCCATTGCATCCCGGCGGCCGGCATTGCCGGACTGATCAAGGCAGTGCTCGCCCTGCACTATCGCGTGCTACCTCCGACGATCTGCGGTGAAGTCAGTTCCGCGATCGGGATCAACACGACCAAATTCTACGTCAACAGCGAAAGCCGACCGTGGATCGCCTCGCGCAAGACGCGGCGCCGCGCCGGCGTCAACGCCTTTGGCTTTGGCGGCATCAATTCCCACGCCGTTCTGGAAGAGGCGCCCGAGCCGGCCGGCGGCGTGCGTCCGGCCTATCTCGCCGCCGAGCTTGTGGTTTTATCCGCGGCCGACGCCGAGCAAATGGTCGCTGCGATCGATACGTTGCGCTCAAGTCTCGCCGTACCACTGGCGCAGGAACCGCTCGCTGCCATTGCAGCGGCATTGGCGGCAAACGCGGCTACTGAGCCGGTACGTCTGGCGATCGTTGCCGAAGACCTTGCCGATCTTTCCACCAAGCTCGGCAGAGCGCGCGAGCGGATCGTCGCTGGCAGCGCAAAATTCCAGCTGCGCTCCGGAATCTATTGTTCGGATGAAATTCGCAGCGGCAAGGTTGCGTTCGTCTTCCCGGGTGAAGGCTCCCAGTACGAAGGCATGCTGGGCGATGTGCTCGAAGCGTTTCCGGAAGCCCGCCAATGGTTTGATTTCTGGGAGGGACTGTACACCTACGAGCATGGCGACCGGCCGAGCGATAGCGTGTTTCCCGCGCCGAAAGGTCTTGGCGCTGCGACCAAGGAGCGACTGCAAAAGAATCTCTTCGGCATCGAGATGGGATCGGAGTCCGCGTTCGTCGCGAGTCACGCGTTGCACGCAGTGATGCAGCGGCTCGGCGTCCGGCCTGACGCCGTGGTCGGCCACAGTAGCGGCGAGCATGTGGCCCTGGCGGCCGCGCGCGCGCTCCGCTGGAAAGATTGGGACGACCTTGAGGTTCAGATCAGCGACCTTAAGCAGCTATTTCACGCGATGGAGAAGTCCAACGATGTTTCCGGCGGCGCGTTGCTGACCGTCGGCGCGGTGCCTCGCGAGAGCGTGATTGCGCTCGCCGAGCAGGGGCAAATCCATGTCGCGCTCGACAATTGCGAGCACCAAATAGTGCTCTACGGGCAACGCGCGCAACTCGACTCGATCGCAGCACAGCTTGGCTCCAAAGGCGGCTTGTGCACTTTCCTACCGTTCAGTCGTCCCTATCACACGCCGCTGTTTGCCCCGAACGCCGATCTCGAAGCCATTTATCGCAGCTTCAACTTCCGGAAACCGGAAGTGCCGCTTTATTCCTGCGCCACCGCCGCGCCTATGCCGTCGACGGTAGAGGACATCGTCAAGCTCGTAGCCGGGCAATGGCGAAGCCGCGTCCGTTTCGCCGAAACGATTGAACGAATGTATGCAGATGGCGTACGGACCTTCATCGAGATCGGGGCGTCTGCCAACCTCACCGGCTTCATCGACAGTATATTACGCGGCAAGGATGCACTCGCGGTAGCGCTCGACAGCCGGCGCCGCTCAAGCCTCCTCCAATTGCTGCACGGTCTGGGCCGCTTGTGGTCGGCGGGCGTCGAGTTCGATGTCCGCAAGCTTTACGACGGCCGGCCTATCGTCCCGGCATTGCTGACCGGCGAACAGCCCAAGCGCCGCCGCGGACGGGTTTACCCCAACGGACTGCCGTATGTGAAGATTCCTCCGCCGACGATAGCGGAAATCCGCGCCGCGCTATCGCCTGCGCGGCCAACCGCCCTCGCTCGGGACGACGCGGCGGCAGCGCAAAGCTATCCGTTCCTCGATCGTGTGGTATCGCATGACGCTGGCGGACTGTTCGCTGAATGCGATCTGGAGCTTCACCGCCATCCGTTTCTTCGCCAGCATTGCCTGTGCGCGAACGAAGTCTCCGATCTAAATCCCGACCTCACGGCTCTGCCGATCATGCCACTCGCCGTCAGCATGGAATTACTGGCCGAGGTCGCGGTCGTCTTTGCCGGCGGCGGCCTCGTGCCGATCCGGTTCGAGCAGCTGCGCGCATTCAACTGGATTGCACTGGACGAAGGATCCCGAACGGTCGGATTGGAAGCGCATCCGCTGTCCAGCGCCGACGGCCTCGTTCGGGTGACGGCGCGCATTCGCGATGGTGCCGGCATGCCGTTCGTCGAGGCCGTCGTGGTCTTGGCCGACGCGGTTCGCCCCCCAGACCCGTCGGATACACAATTCACGCCACTTGCGAACCCGCAGGCGCCCGTCTGGCCGAGCGACGAACTCTATCGCACCGGGATGTTCCACGGACCGCTGTACCACAGCGTCGAGAGTTTGGCGGCGTGGGACGACACGGGATTGGATGCATGCCTTGCCGACACTCCGATCGAGGGCTTCTTCCCGCCGGCAGAACAGCCGGCTTTGTTGCTCAATCCGATTCTGCTCGATGCAATCGGTCACGTGACGGCGTTCTGGATCTGCCAGTATATCGGGCCGAACTTCAGCTGCTTTCCGTCGAGCATCGAGGCAATCGACCTTTACGACGCCCGGCGTGAGGATACCAGCGGTGGCTTCGTCGCCGGACGCCTCGCCTTCGAGCCATCGGACACCGAACCTTGGTACCTCAGCGGTGAGTTCACCTGCCTGGCCGCCGACGGCACACCACTGTTTCGCGCCACTGGTTGGCGCGATCGTTTCTTCGAAATGCCGCAGAACTTTTGCCGCGCTCGCGGACAGCCGCGTGAGGAATTTTACGGCGATGAAGCTTCGCAACTGTTCAGCTCGCTTCCGGCGGGCGCACTGGTCTGGCGCGTGCCGCCCTTCCCGCCGAAATTCTTCGACATCGCCGGCAGCATTTGGCGTCGTGTGCTCTCGCTGACGATTCTGTCGGCGGAAGAGCGCGAACACTTCGCGTTGCTCGTTGCCAGTCCGCGCAAGGCCGACGAATGGCTGGTCGGCCGCCTCGCGATGAAGGAAGCGGCCCGCGCCTGGTTTGTGCGCTACGCCAGTGCGCAGGTCTTTCCCGCCGATTTAACTATCCGCATGACGGTGGACGGGAAGCCATATCTCGCGCCCGATGGGCTCGACATTCTCGGCCAACTTCCTGAAATCTCGGTCTCTCACGTCGAGGGCGAAGCCGTCGCCGTGGCGGGGCGGCCCGGCCAGGCTGTCGGCATTGATCGAGAAGTATTTGGCCGAGTCCAATTCAAGGATTTGCTGGCCGGCGGCTTCAGCGCGGATGAGCGGGCGCTTTTCGCCAACCGATCCGGCGATCAGGAGGCGTCAGTATTGCAGGCTTGGTGCGCGAAGGAAGCCGCAGCGAAGTGTGTCGGCACCGGACTCAACGGCCAGCCGCGCTCATTCGTGGTTAGTGCCCTGGACGATCAACAAGGCTGGGCACAGGTCGTAGTTCCGGGAAATATTGCGCTCAAAGTTTCGCTGGCGCTCGATGAACAATCGGTCCTGGCAGTGGCGTACGCGGATCCGGCGTACGCGCTACCTGCGGCAAGGCTTGGCTAAATGCCCCGCAGAATGTTGAACCCCTGCGCGAAATTGAACGCCGCTCCGTGACGAGCGCCAACGCCGCCAAGGAAACGGCCTTGATTGTTGGTGCCGACAAACAGTCCCGCCTCGGTCGATAACAAAGAGGCGACACCGAGATCGGCGGGGCTGCCATTGCCGTCGTCAAGCACCCGGGTCCAATGCTCCCCGTCGGTGCTGGCCCATAGCTGATAGCCGCCAACAATGTCGGTGGATTGAACCTCAAGACAACGGTACGGCTCCCACTGGGTGGTCCCCAGATAAAGAACACCATTGTGAACCGCGAGTGTCCGAACCACGGAGTTGTAGAAATCGCCAAACCCAAGTCCGAGCAGCGACAACGGCACTTTCAATCCGTCCGCAGTGAAGCGGGTCTGACCGGCGATCAAATCCCAGCTCCCATTCGGGTGAATGCGCCAGAGCTCGGCCGACGCCGGACCCAGGTCATGCACTCGATCATAACCAAAGCCGCCAATGCCGACGCCGACGTAAAGAGCGCCCTTGAATTCCGCCATCGCCCAAACGGCGAAATTATTGTTGAAGGCACCGCCCCCGTCGACGATGACCGGTGACCAATCGAACGGCGGCTTGTTGCGCGCTTCCATCCGCCAAACTTGGCACCCAAGGTCGGCATTCGCGGTGCCAGCGTAGAGTCGGCCGAACGCCGGATGCAGACAAGAAATCGCCAGGTTCGAGGCATTGCCGAAGCCGGACTTTGCGCCTTCGAGCCACTTCCCCTTGAGCGGATCATTTGACACGAAGAGGCTCGGATCGGGCGGCAAATTTCGGTCCAGCGCCGTGTCAGTTACCGTTCCGGCGGGGACAGCGAACAGCCATCCGCCAAAATCGACCAATGCCCCGAACGAATAGACGTTCGGATCGCCAAATCCCGGCTCGCTCACAGGCTCGAATGCCGCGCCGTCGGTCGAACGCAGAAGCAGGGCGCCGGTCCGTGCGGCGGTCGACACATAGAGTGCGGGGCGTTGATCCGACTTGCCTTGAAATACGCACATCGATCGGTAGCCGGAGTCGCGCGGAATCTTCGCGGCGGCGCCGTCCGTCTCGCCGGAGCGGCGACGGCCAACACGGCCTGCTCCGAATTGACGATCGCGCACGTGCGAGCGCGGCTGCGGGTCGATCAACGGCGATTCGTAAACCGTCGACCATGTTCCGCGCTTGACGTCGTAGCGCAAAATGCGGGGCGCATCGTCGGGGCTCGTCGGATTGACGCAACTTGTACCGACAAATACGCCGCCGCGGAAAAAGGCCATTGATCCCGCGGTACTGGAAGACTTGCGTCCAAATCCCTCTGTCGCGACGGTCGCGAACCGGTCGACCGATAACAGGTGTGCCATTATTGGTAGCCAAATTGCTTGGCTAGTTGACGCGTCTCCGGGGCGAACATCTCGCCCGGACGCCAGGCCAGCTCACCATCGAGGCGCGGTTCCTTCAGTTTCTCGAGACGCTCCGGGTCGAGCGCGGGATTTTCCAAAAAACCGGGATCATTGCCAAATGGTGCTGCGCGAGGTCCAGGTTTCGCATAGGGCGAATTTTCCGGATGCATCATAGCTTCGATCGCATCGGCATCGCTGCGAAGATCAAGCCATTCGCAAATCTGCGGCAGGTACAGGGCGAGATTGCGCATCAACGCCTCGCCCTTGAGCCGCATGCATTGACCGGGCGGCAGGTCGGCCGTTGCCGTGATGGCGACTTTGTGGTTGACGCGCCAGATCCGCTCGGGGTCCAGCTTGGCCCGCCCTCCCGTTATCCGCTGCAATCGCGGAAACTGCGAGCGAAGCTTCGCCAAAGATTCGCCAGTGCTGCGCGGATGACGCGTGAGGTGCAGCAGGTTGGCTTTTGGATAAGTCCGTAGCAGGCGGCCGATGAACTCGCTGCTGTAGGTCGTGGCCGGGCTCTTCTCGACGAGCATGCGGGGGCCGACAAGTTCCTGAATGTGATCGAATACCTTTCGAATAGGCCAGCTGGATCTCGTCGACGTCCACTGTCTCGCCCTGGCAATACTCTCGTCGGTCTGTTCACCGTCGTGGAGTTGCGCCAGCGCCCTCAACAACCCGTTGACCATTGAATGCCGAAGCGTTCCTTTCATGACGTGACCAAGGTCGTCGGCAAAAAACAAATGCATTTCCGGCAGCCCGTAACATTGGGGATGCTGCCCCAACATCGCGCAGACAACCGAAGAGAAGGATCGCGGCGGCGACAAAATGAACAG
>JBAUGC010000384.1:0-7214 GCA_049679485.1 Xanthobacteraceae bacterium | reverse complement strand
CGTTGACGCTGCCGGATCCGCGCGTGGATGAGACCGCTGCCATCGACCCCGATGTGCTCGAACGCGCGGCGCGGTTGGCGCTGTCGAGCCGCCATCCGCTCGCGGCGGCGCTGGCGCGAGCGGCCCGCGAGCGCAGTCCTTATCCGGGTACCGTCGAGGAACCCGGGCAAGGCGTGCGCGCGACCATCGATGGTCTGGAAGCGCGCCTTGGCAGCGCCAAGTTCTGCAATGTCGTCGAGGATCATCGCTCCGCGATGCGCGACGGCACTGCATCGTTCATTACCTTCACGCATGGTGACACCCTTGCAACCATCCCGATCCATCAAGCCTTGCGGCCGGACGCCGTCGCGGTGATCACAGCGCTTCGCGCGCGGGGCCTCAATCTTGTCGTGCTTTCAGGCGATCGGCCGACCGCCGTGGCGCCGGTAGCCGAAGAGCTCGGCATTCAAGATTGGCGCGCCGGCCTGACGCCGGCCGACAAGATTGCGGCCATCGAAGTTATGCAATCGCAGGGCCGCCGCGTCCTGATGGTCGGGGATGGATTAAACGACGCGCCCGCGCTTGCCGCCGCCCACGTCTCGATGTCGCCAATCACCGCCGCCCACCTCACCCAGGCGCATGCCGACGCGCTGTTTCTCGGCGAACGGCTGCGGCCAGTGCTGCGCGCCGTGGTCGTCTCGCGCAAGGCGCGTGCGCTGATGAAAGAGAATCTCGCACTTGCCGCAATCTACAATGCGCTTGCGGTGCCGCTGGCTGTTGCCGGCGTGGTCACGCCGCTGATTGCGGCGCTTGCCATGTCCGGATCGTCGCTGCTCGTCACCGTCAATGCATTACGCGCGCGCTTTCGCACGGAGCCAGGCTCATGAACGTATTGATATACCTTGTTCCGATGGCCCTGCTGCTCGGCCTGACCGGGCTGGTCGGGTTCCTATGGTCGCTTAAGAGCGGCCAGTACGACGACCTTGACGGCGCCGCGCTCCGCATCCTGCCGGACGACGATATCGAAGGTTAGAGCGGCAGAGTGGCGACGATACAAGACGGCTCCTGCGGGTCCGACATAATCTGAAAGCCAAGCTCCCGGCACATGTCCAGCATCGTCGTGTTCTCTTGCAGAACTTGACCGTGGATCGAGCGGATGCCTTCGGCGCGCGCATATTCGATGATGAATTGCATGAGCTGCCAGCCAAGGCCGCGCCCTTTCAGATCGGACCGGACGAGGATCGCATATTCACCGCTGGCGTAGTCCGCGTCGGCGTGCAAGCGCACCACTCCCAGCATGGCGCCGGTCGCCTCTTCGATGGCGATGAATGCCATGGCGCGGGCGTAATCGATTTGGGTAAAGCGCGCGATGAAGGTGTGGCTGAACTCCTTCACCGGCGCGAAGAAACGTAGCCGCAAATCGGCCGGGGTCACGGCAGCAAAGAACGGCACATATAACGGTTCATCTTCCGGCCGGACGGGGCGAATGATAATCGCCGTTCCGTCCTGCAGCTTGATCTGCCTCTGCCATTCAGTCGGATAAGGCCTGATCGCGAATCGTGGATTGCCATGGGTACCCCCTCGGGGCCTTTCGACCGGAGCGACCGAGACCCGCGAGTCCACCGCGATAACGCCGGTCTCATCGGCAAGAACCGGATTGAGATCGATTTCACGAATCTCGGGAAAATCCGCCACAAGCTGCGCCAGCTTTACCAGGAGAAGCTCGATCGCGCGTTCGTCGGCGGCCGGCACGTTGCGGTAGGCCTTGAGGATACGCGAGGCGCGGGTGCGAGCGATCAGGCTGCGGGCAAGCGCGAGATCGAGCGGCGGCAACGCCAGTGCCTTGTCGCTGATCACTTCAACCGCGATGCCGCCTTGGCCGAATGCAATCACCGGTCCGAAGGTCGGATCGTCGGCCACGCCGACAATGAGTTCGCGTGCCTTCGGCCGAACGATCATTGGAAAGACCGTGACGCCCGAGATGCGCGCGTCGGGCTTCGCGGCGCGCGCCCGGGCCAGAATTTCCGTGGCGGCTTCGCGTACCGCTTTCTCACTGGCGAGATTGAGCCGCACCCCGCCGACTTCCGACTTGTGAACGATATCGGGCGATTGAATCTTCAGCACGACCGGGGTGCCGCCAGCCAAGTGCGGCCTTGCTGCCGCGACTGCTTCGTCGGCATTGCGCGCCAGTGCGGCAGGCGCGATCGGGATGCCATAGCCCGAAAACAGCCGGGTCAGCTCGACCGGATCGAGCCAAGTACGCCCTTCACGCAACACGGCTTCAATGACCGGTCGCACCGCAGCGACGTCCGGCGCAAAATCCTGCGGCAGACTCGGCGGCGTCGCCATCAGCAAGTCGCGCGATTCGCGGTAGCGAACGAGGTACGTGAAGCCGAAGATCGCCGTTGATTCCGTGGCGTAGCTGGGAATGCCGGCCGCTTCGAACGCTTCTGCCGCGGTATCGCTTTCGCCGATCCACATCGCAAACACTGGCTTGGCGGGAACGCGCTTCTGTCGATGCCGCTCGGTCACGGCAATGACCGATTTCGCCGCGTCGGCGGCTGACGCCAGCGCGGTCGGCACGTTCATGACCAGCACGGCGTCATTGGCGTCATCGTCGAGCAGCAGTTCGAGCGCGACGGCGTACCTTGCTTCGTCAGCATCGCCGGCGATGTCGACCGGATTGGCGCGCGACCAGATCGGCGGCAACGCCGCGTCGAGTTTCTTCATCGTCTCCGGCGAAATGCCGGCGAGTTCGCCGCCGAGGTCGACGAGACGATCAACGGCAAGGACCCCAACCCCGCCGCCGTTGGTGAGGATGGCGAGCCGTTTGCCGCCCAGCGCCGTTAAGCGTCCTAGTGTTTCAGCGGCAGCAAACAGCTCGTTGAGGTCAATGACCCGCAAAAGGCCCGCACGGCGGAAGGCTGCGTCGTACACCGCGTCCGATCCGGCAAGCGCGCCGGTGTGCGTGAGTGCCGCCTTCGCTCCCTGGGCATGGCGCCCCGACTTGATGACGAGCACCGGCTTGATCCGCGCCGCGGCCCGCGCTGCCGACATGAACTTGCGCGCATCGCGGATCGACTCGATGTAAAGCAGGATTGCCCGTGTCGCGCGGTCCACGGCGAAGTAGTCGAGCAGATCGGCGAAATCGACGTCGATGCTGTCGCCAATGGAGACGATGGCGGAAAATCCAACACCACGGACCGTAGCCCACTCCACCAAGCCGGTCGCAATGGCACCGGATTGCGAAATCAGCGCAAGGTCGCCCGCAGGCGGCGCGGATGCAGCGAAGCTGGCATTGAGCTTCGCGCGCGGCACCAAAACGCCGAGACAGTTGGGACCGACGAGGCGCATGCCTGCGGCGCGAGCGTGCTTTTCGGCGAGTTCCGCCAGCGACCCTGGCCCGTGACCGAGCCCGGCAGTGACGATGATGCCGGCCGCGGTGCCTTTCCGCGCCGCTGCGGCGACGGCATCCGGAACGGCCGCAGGCGGCACCGCAATCACCGCGACATCTGGCGCCTCCGGCAGAGCCTCATAAGATTTGACCGCATGAACGCCTTCGATCGCGTCATAGTGCGGGTTGACGACATGAATCGAGCCCGGGAAACCCGCACGGAGCAGATTTTCAACCACGGCGCGACCGGATGACGTTTTGCGCGGTGACGCACCGACTACGGCGATAGACTCCGGCGAGAACAGCTTGTCGAGACGATAGGTTGACATCGATTGGCCAATCGCAAGCGGCGTACGTTCTTCTCACTACACCAGTGCAATGAGATTCATTCTTGTTCCCCGGCAGAAAATTCGTCTGAGGCAAGATGCCTTACTGATCCGGACGTTGATATGACGACGGCCTGTGGGTGCCGGCAAAGGGCAAATTCCCGACTTTCTCGGGAGACAGCATTGATTTGCCTCAACACACCTCTGCGGCGAGGCTTAACACCGCGTTTTTTTCCGATTGATCTATATCAAAGCTGATCGACGCCCCCGGCATCATGATGGTTGCAAATGGAGGAAGCCATGCCGATCACCGATGCAGTCATCCTTACCGCGATTGTTGCCGCCTTCGTTGCCTTCGGAGTAATTTTGGCGTGGGGCGAGTACCAGACACGGCACATCCGCCCGTTTAAATCTGTCGCGGCAATTGATCGCAATCGCTCGCCAACGAAACCGACCGTCGTGAAGATGGTAAAAGGTCGGGCAGCGTAAACTCGATCACTATGGCGACGTGACCCATTCACGTTGCTATTTGTGCTGATGATGCGGCGCGTGCTGATAATGAAGGCGCAACAGATCAAAGCCGTAATCGTTGCCGTTCGGGGTGCGCACAATCGTGTGGACGTGGAATTTCGCCGGCTCGGGATTAGTCAAAAACACGCCGGCGTGGTGATCGAATTCAATGAAGATCACCGGGCTCTGAATCCGATAGTAAAACGCGCTTTCTTCCGCGAACCCGCCAATCCAGCAGAAATGCGTCTGGTCGAGATGCCGCTCGACTTCGGCAAGCCGCGCCGCCAGCGGGCCCGACGGTAGCGGCGCGACATAAGCGGCGACCAAGTCCATGAGATCGCGCCGTTGCAGCACCGATAGCTCGGATGCGCGCAACCCTTCGTACGGCACGATGCGGTTGTCCTGATACGCGCCGCCGAGGTGCAGATTATCGGCGAAATGCCGGCGGCCGGCCGGCAAATCGCCACCCATCATCGAGTGCGCCACGATCGCCTGGCTCTGCTGCTTTGCCGGCAGCGACCGCATCAGCGCCAGGCCGGCGCGCTCTTCATCCTGGAACAGGCGGGTGCCGGCAAACGGGCCGGTATCGGCATAGTTCGGTTCGGCGCCGAAAAAGCACGGCGTCAGCACCATCTGCCGGCCGATCACGAAGCAGTTCAGGCAGAGATGGTGGCCGAACAGCTGCCATCCCCATGGTTCGGACTCGGAAGGATCGCCGAACAGGCAAAAGATATAGGCCCATTCGCCAAGCACTTCCGGCCCGCCGACCAGATCGCCGAGAAAACGATTGAGCCGCATGACATCGCGGGTGACGTCGTAGCCCTTGGCGCTCAGGCTCGCGCGCACGACGGCCATGACGGCCGCCTGGATCGAGCTGTCGACCTCATCAAGCCGAAGACCATGATGTTCAACGTACAACTCGGTGTTCTGCCAATGCCGCCACAGCTGGGAGTCGACCGGAAAGCGCGTCGCGCTCCGTTGCGCTGGCGTCACGCGCCGCAGCAAATCGGTCACAGCGGCAATCATCGCCGGCGTCGGCGCATCCTCGGCCTGTAGCGAAAACAAACCCGGCTGGACATGACCGTCGGTCGTCAGTCCGGCGAACGGCGCGGCTCCCAGCTTCGCCCAGGTGCCGAACAAATCCTGGGCGCGCGGATTCTTCATCCGCGCCTCCGCATGCGTCCGCGGTGTTGGACCCGCAATGGCGCTGTGCCCCGGCG
Source organism: Xanthobacteraceae bacterium (assembly GCA_049679485.1). Taxonomy (GTDB): domain Bacteria; phylum Pseudomonadota; class Alphaproteobacteria; order Rhizobiales; family Xanthobacteraceae; genus BOG-931. The sequence goes on along the minus strand of JBAUGC010000384.1, from coordinate 1,785 downwards.
CGGGAACGAACGGATGATAGTCGCTGTCACTCATAAGACCTCGCAGGCGCCAACGGCATTTCGCTTCGCCACGGAACAGTGCTCATAGAGCTCTCTTTGCAAAACGTCCGCGGCCCACAGCCTCGTCTTGCAGGCTGTTGTCACGCAACACCAGGAAACCGCGCGACATGGCGTGAACGATCGCGCCCTGGAAATGCCAGCCCTCGTAGATCGAATAACCGGCGCTCGAAACAACATCAGCGCGATCGAGCCTCCAGGTCCGATCGAGATCGACGAAGGTAAGATCCGCGTCGTACCCGACCGCGATGGAGCCTTTCGACCGACCAAGTCCCATCAGCCGCGCCGGCGAGGTGGCCGAGACCTCCGCGACACGCTCCAGCGGCATGCCGCGCTTGTGATGGCCTTCGGTCAGCAATACCGGCAGCAGGGTTTCGAGGCCCGGGCAACCGGGTGACGCGTTCCAGATGCCGCCCTTCTTGGCCGTGATGTCGCGGTGGACATGGTCCGTCGCCACCGTGTCGATGCCGCCGGCCAGCAACCCCTGCCATAGCGCCTCGCGGTCGGAGGCTTCTCTAAGCGGGGGATTTATTTTTCCGATGTCCCCACCCTGCCAGCTAATGTCGTGAGTCAGATAGTGAGGGCAGGTCTCGATATATACCGCCGCACCGCTACCGCGGTGGCGAAGCGCGGCCGCCAACGCCTCCGCCGACGAGGTGTGGACGACGTAAAGTGGGGCCCCCGCAATATTCGACAGATACGCCGCGCGCTGGACCGCGTCGGCCTCGACGAAAGGCGGCCGTGTCCCGTTCCATGTCGCGAGACCGCCCTTGCCGTCCGGATCCTGTTTCTTCAGACGATCGCGCAGAACCCATGCAATCTCGATCGTTTCCGGGTGCGGACACACCATGCCGCCGCTCGCCGCCGCCGCCTTGCACAGGCGAAACAGAAAGCCGTCGTCGATATCCGGCAGACCGAGCCGCGCGCCTTCACCGCCGCGATTGTTCATGAAGATCTTGAAGCTCGGCACGCCATAGTCGCTGACGTAACGCGGCACGCCGGCGAGCTGGTCTTCGGTCGAGATGATGAAATGGTAGCTGAAATCGATACGAGCGCCGGCCTGCGTGACCGAGACGACGTCGTCGAAGATTTTCTCGAACGGCTCGGTCGCCATCAAATAAGGAATGAAACACGTGACGCCACCTTTCGCGGCCGCGGCAGTCTCGCGATCGGCGTCCGCGGCAACGCGCGGACGCGCGATATCGCTGCCGTGGCCGAGATGCAGATGAACATCGATGGCGCCGGGAAAAATGACGAGGCCGCGTGCGGATATTTCGGACTCCGCCGCGAGATTTTCGCCGGGAGCGGCGATCGCCGCAATGCGCCCGTCGCGGATCGCAATGTCGCACGCGGTTCGGCCGCGCGCGGGGAGAATCGCTTCGCCGTGCCGGACGAGCAGATCGAAATCCGACATCAGACGGAGGCCCGGTTCAAGCCGCGGCCTTCAGGCCGCTTAGCACGGCGAGCGCTTCATCCGTCGACGTCACGTCCGCATATTTCGAGGCCATGTCGAACAGATTGACGGCATGCGACGTGGCGCTGCGATCGTAGACCGCGTCATGGGGCACCAGGACGCGAAAATTATAGGCGAAGCCGTCGACGACGCTGCCGCGCACGCACCCGCTCGTCGTGCATCCGGTGACCACGATGCTGTCGGCGCCGGCGTTGATCAGATAACTCACCAGCGGTGTGCCGAAGAACGCACTGGGATGCTTCTTCGGCAAGAGG
>JBAUGC010000383.1:0-7403 GCA_049679485.1 Xanthobacteraceae bacterium | reverse complement strand
CGGCAGCGTCCCGTTCGGATTGAGCGCGAGATAGTCCGGCTGCTTGTGGGCGCCGGCGAAATAGTTCACGTGGTTGACGTGATACGGCATGCCGAGCAACTCCAATCCCGCCAGAACTTTCCGGCTGTTGATCGTGGCCGGGTCGAGATACACCTGCAACATGACTGTTCCTCCCCTGCGGCTTTATTTGTTGTTTGTGCCACGAAATACCGGTGCAAATTAGCATTGCGCGCAAGGAGCGGCAAAGTAATTCCGGCGCAGCGAAGCGTGGGCCGCGTCCCGCCTGTACGCTTTCCCATCGATATGCTCCAATGCCGGCGCGGTTGATCGGGAGTGTTCCGTGAACGTCAACGAATTGGTCGCTATCGATATCCATACCCATGCGGAAGAGCCGTGCGGCACGCATCCCGACGACGGTTACGACGATCTCCAGGCGCAGATGGCGATCTACTTCAATCAACCAAACAATCGCCCGACCATCGAAGAGACTGCCGCCTATTATCGCGAACACAAGATCGGTGCGGTGATTTTTCCGGTCGACGCCGAGCGCGAGACCGGTTACCGGCGCTATCCGAACGAGGAAGTCGCCGAGAAGGCGGCGGCAAACAGCGACGTCCTCATTCCTTTTGCCAGCATCGATCCGGCCAAGGGCAAAACCGGCGCGCGGGAGGCGCGGCGGCTCATTCGCGAATTCGGCGTGCGCGGGTTCAAGTTTCATCCCTCGATGCAGGGCTTTTATCCGAACGACCGCAGCGCCTACGTGCTTTACGAGGCGATTGCCGAAGCGGGACTGCCGGCGCTGTTCCATACCGGCCAGACCGGCGTCGGCTCCGGCATGCCGGGCGGCGCCGGCATCCGCCTGAAGTATTCCAATCCGATGTATATGGACGACATCGCGGTCGACTTTCCCGACATGCCGATCATCCTCGCGCACCCGTCGTTCCCGTGGCAGGAGGAGGCGCTGTCGGTCGCGCAGCACAAGCCGAACGTCTACATCGACCTCTCCGGCTGGTCGCCGAAGTACTTTCCGCCGATTTTGGTCCGTTACGCGAACTCGCTGCTCAAGCACAAAGTGCTGTTCGGTTCGGACTGGCCGGTCATCAAGCCGGACCGCTGGCTCAGTGACTTCGACAAGCTCGATATCAAGCCGGAAGTGCGGCCGCTCATTCTTAAGGATAATGCCCTTAAGCTCCTCGGCCTCGGCGGCGCCAAGGCTTAAGTGCAGGCGATTCCGGGTCCTTGCTCGCCACGTTAACGTTTGCCGCGGCAATTCCCCTTCGCGCGGCGCCATGACGCAGCTTTGGCGCTTTCGTGCCATTTTTCGGGTTGCTAGGTAATTTGCTCCTGGGGTAGTTTTTCTCGGGTATTTTCTTGGGCTGATTTTCCGCGCGCCAATGCCGGGTGGTTGGGAGATAAAACGCCAGTCATGCTTGCGCGCGGGGCAGGCGCCATAAACCTTCGCTGGGTTTCCGATGTTTGGCGCCGGGCCGCGGCTCGATGGCGGCGGCCGGGACCGCTCGCGCGCCTTGACGGTTATGATCTTGCGGCCGTGCTGTTGTTCGGCACGCTGATCGTTCTCGTCGGGCTCACGTTCCGCGACTACGCCATCTCCAACGACGAGGAAGTCCAGCAGCGCTACGGCGAGATGATCGTCGCCTATTACACCAGCGGCTTCGTCGATCAGGCGCTGTTTCACTTCCGCAATCTTTATCTGTACGGCGGCCTGTTTGATCTCGCAGCGGTCGGTCTCGAGAAGCTCATTCCGCTCGATACCTACGAGGTCAGGCACCTGCTGACGGCGCTGACCGGCATCGGCGGCATCGCCGCAATCTGGGCGACGGCGCGCGCCATTGCCGGGCCGCGCGCGGGCCTCCTCGCCGCATCCGCGCTTGCGGTATGCGGCACCTGGTATGGCGCGATGTTCAACCACACCAAGGACATTCCGTTCGCCGCCGCCATGATGGGTGGGCTTTACCTGCTGGTGCTGATCGGCCGCGAATTGCCGCGTCCGCGCTGGCGCTTGATCGTGCTGTTCGGACTGGTCTGCGGCTGCGCGCTTGGCATTCGTGTGCTTGGTGTGTTTCTGGTCAGCTACGCGGCGCTTGCCGTCGCCCTTCACGCGCCGATCGGTCGCGGCGTGCCGTGGCGCAAGACCGTTGCATTCGGCGCACGTTCGGCGGTGCCGCTCGCGGCGGCTTTTGTCATCGGTTATCTGATCATGATCGCGACATGGCCGTATGCCGCGCTGGCGCCGCTCAATCCACTGCGCGCGATGACCACGTTCGTCGATTTCGACTATCCGATCGAGACCATTCTGGCCGGCCACGTCTACGATATGGGCGACGTACCGCGCTGGTATGTCCCGACTTACATGGCGATCAAGCTTACGCTGTGGCTCCTCGTCGGCGCCGGCTTGGGACTCGTTTTCGCCGCGCTGCCGCAACGCACTGGTGCGCCAATCGGTAATGGCTGGCGAAAAGAAACCGCGCTGGTGGCTTTTGCCGCATTTTTCCCGCTGATCTGCGAGGTGGTCGTAGACGGGCCGGCGTTCACCGGGCTTCGCCACTTTTTCTTCACCGTGCCGCCGATCGCCGTGCTCGCCGGTATCGGCCTCAATGGCTTGCTTTACCGGCTCGAAAATCTGCATCGGCTCGCGGCAGCAACGGCGGCCGCAGCGATCGTGCTTGGCCTCGGCTGGAATGCCATTACGCTCTATCGCCTGCATCCGGACGAGTATCTGTTTTACAACCCGCTGGTCGGCGGCCTCGCCGGCGCCTCGCGCAACTACGTCACCGATTACTGGGTCAACATGATGCCGGAGGCGGTAAGCGACCTCGAACACTACCTAGATCGTACCGACGGCAAGGCGCGTCTGCGCCGTCATTATCTGGTCGCAGTGTGCAGCGAGCGACTGCAATTCGAGAAAGAGGCCGACTCGCGTCTGCAATGGACGCGTGACGTCGACCACGCCGATTTCTTCATCGCGCCGACGCACATGAATTGCGACCGCGCACGTAAAGGCAAAATCATCGCGACCGTCGAACGGCTTGGCGTGGTGATCGGGGTGGTCAAGGACCGCCGACCCATCACCCATCCGAACTTCGCAGGACTGAACTGACGACGCGCGGCCGGGCCGCATCTACGGCCGCGCCACCGGCGGCACGTAGGTTTCCAACTCTGGGTCCGGCAGCTTCACCACCTGGCCGAGCTCGGCGGAGCGATAGAGCGCCATCAGCATTTCGGACACGGCGACGCCGTCTTCAAACGTCTCGATCGGCGGGCGGCCGTAGCGGAACGCCTCGACCATGTGGCGGTCTTCGCCGATATAGCCGTAGATGTCCGGCTCATTCTCGACCACCGGCATCAGGCCCTGCTCGGCGTTCTGTTTTTCGAGCAGATCTTCGCCCTGGCCGCCGCTTACCTCGCGCGACAGAAACACTTTCAGCCCGGTGTTGAGCGACGAGAACTCCATGGAATATTCCGGGCCGAGCAGCTCGATCAGGATGCGCAGGCCGGCGCCGACATAAGCCCAGGAATTGGTCGCTTCGACCAGAACTTCGTGGCCTTCGGCATCGCGAAAGGTGAGCGCGCCGCGGGCGAAATCTTCCGCCGGCCGCTGCGCGTAATCGATCTCCGGCCCCATCATCCGCTTGAGCCGCTCGACGTATTCAGGCCGGGTCCATTTCAGATTGCCGACGGTGGCGCTGGCGCTGACGAGCTTCAGATCGCTGCGCGGCGCGCCCGGCCGGCTCAGCAGGAAACGCCCGACCTCGACGCTGTGACAGGTCATGTCGGACAGAACGCCGCCACCCTGCCGCTCGCCCTGCCAGAACCAGGGCATGTGCGGCCCGCTGTGCTCCTCGGCGGCGCGCGCCAGATATGGCCGGCCACTGATCGGCACGGCGCGGCGCCACACGATGTCCTTGCCGCGCTGCACGGCGCTCGAGAACACCTGGTTTTCCAGATAGCCGTGCAAAAGCTTGGCGTCTTCGGCGAGCCGCAACATCTCGCGCGCCTCGGCGAACGTGCGCCCGAGCGGCTTTTCGCAGGCGACGCCGACGAGCTTGGCCCAGCCGGCTTTCACCAGGCGATGAATCTCGCGCATGGTGTCGAGCCGGGCGAAATTCGGCACGCCGATCCACACCGCATCGATCTCGCCGGAAATCAGCATGGCTTCGAGCGACGCAAACGGCCGGCACGGGCCGAGTTCAAGTGCGTTCGCTTTCGCCGCCAGCGCTTCGCGGTGCGCGGCGGTCGGGCTGTACACCCCGGCGACTGTCACGTGGCGGACCGAAACCAGCGCTTGCAAATGAAAGTTGTTGATGAAGCCCGAGCCGATCAGGCCGATCCGCAACGTGGCGATTGGCGCGTATCCGTTCATGTTTTCCTCGGTGTGTTTTTTGTCTATTCTGCTCGTCTTGCCTCGTCATGGCGAGCCGAAGGCGAAGCAATCCAGTGCGGCGGTCCTGCTAACTCGGAGAACGAAGCTGGCGCGCACCGCCTCGCTGGACTGCTTCGCTTCGCTCGCAATGACGAATGCCGGATGTCGGCTATCTGGAGCCGTCGGAGCCTCCGGTTCCTTAAGCACGACAAGTGTGTACAATGCCACGACAAAATGCCTGCCGTTTGATTTCGGCGCCGCACCGAGACATGCATCACTAAGACTTGCATCGCCAAGACCTGCATCACAATGGCAGCGCAGACCGAAGTGCCGTGGCCGACGATTGCCTTCCCGGTTCTGGCCGCGGCGTTCGTCGTTGCCTCGGAATTCCTCCACGTCGATAGCGGCCTTGCAGCGTCATTCGCATTATCGCTGACCGTTTCGACGGTCATGATCGTCGTCATGCTCGGCGCCATTTTCGCAGCGGTACATCATGCCGATGTCATTGCGCACCGGATGGGCGAGCCGGGCGGAACGCTGGTTCTGACACTCGCGGTCACGGTCATCGAGGTCTCGCTCATCGAATCGATCGTCTTCAAGCAGAACACGCCGCCAACACTGACGCGCGACACGGTTTTCTCCGTCATCATGATCGTCTGCAACGGGCTCGTCGGCCTGTGCGTCCTCCTTGGCGCGCTGCGCTATCGCGAACAGGAATTTCAAACTTCCGGCACCTCCGTCTATTTCAACGTGCTCGGCGCGCTTTCGATTCTGACGCTGGTGTTGCCGAACTACACGCTCACGACGCCCGGGCCGTATTTCTCGACCGCCCAGCTCATCTTCGTCAGCGTCATCACCGTGATCCTCTATGGCACCTTCCTGTTCATCCAGACGTCGCTGCACGCCAATTATTTCCGCGCCGAGGAGAAAACCGCCGCGGGCGGAGCGAGCGATTATCCTTCGAACCGCGTCGTTGCCGCGAGCGTGATCCTCCTGCTGCTGGCGTTGTTCGGCGTAGTCCTGATCGCCGAAAAATTCGCCGTCATCGTCGAGGACGGTCTCGACTATGTCGGCGCCCCGCCAGCCGTCGCCGGCATTGTCATCGCCATCATCGTGCTCGCGCCGGAAAGCATCAGCGCGGTTCGCGCTGCCCGGCGCGATGTGCTGCAAAAGAGCCTGAACATCGCGCTGGGCTCGTCGTTGGCGACCATCGGATTGACGGTCCCGGCGGTCGCTATCACCAACGTCGCGCTCGGCCGCCAGCTCGCGCTCGGGCTGACGCCGCGGGACACGCTGCTGCTGGCGCTGACGTTTTTTCTCAGCCTCCTGACCTTCGGTTCCGGCCGGACCAACATTCTCGCCGGCCTTGTCCATCTCGTCGTATTCGCCACCTTCATTTTTCTCGTCTTCGTTCCCTGAGACTGCCGCTAATATCCTGCCGCCAGCGCGCCGCGGGTACGCGGATCGGCGGCGCCGGTAATGCCGGCGGGCGTGACCAGGATCGAGTTCGCCGACGTGATCAGCGGCCGCACCACGACATTGTCGCCGCGCGCCCGCAGCGCCGCGACCAGATCGCTCGAAAGCGTAGGCTCGGCGAGCACCCGGTCCGGCATCCATTGATCGTGCAGGCGGGGCGCCGACACCGCGCTCGCGATATCCATGCCGCGGTCGATCACGTTGGTGACGACCTGAAGCACGATGTTGATGATGAAGCTGCCGCCCGGCGAGCCGGTAACCAGGAACGGTTTGCCGTCCTTGAGCACGATGGTCGGCGTCATCGACGACAGCGGCCGCTTGCCCGGCGCCGGCGCGTTGGCGGCATCGCCAAGAAGCCCATAGGCGTTCGGCGCGTTGGCCTTGGCGGCGAAATCGTCGAGCTCGTTGTTGAGCAGCACGCCCGTTCCCGCGGCGACGAGGCCGACGCCGTAGCTGAAATTGATGGTGTAGGTATTGGACACCGCATTGCCGAAGCGGTCGATCACCGAGAAGTGCGTGGTGTTGTGGCCTTCTCGGTCGACAGCGCCGCCGGCGTGGATCGCGCTTGCCGGCGTAGCGTGCGCCGGATCGATGGTGGCGCGCCATTCCGCGGCGTAACTCTTCGACGTCAGCCGCGCGACCGGCACTTGTATGCGGTCGGGATCGCCGAGAAACCAGGCGCGGTCGGCGTAAGCGCGCTTCATGGTCTCGACCATCAGGAACAGCGCTTGCGCCCGTTCCGTCTTCGCCAGATCGTAGCCTTCGAGGATGTTGAGCATCTCGATCAACGCGACGCCGCCGGAGGAGGGCGGCGGCATCGAGACGATGTCGTAGCCGCGATAGCTGCCGCGCACTGGCTTCCGCTCAATGGCGCGGTAGTCTTTCAGATCGTCCGCGGTCATAACGCCGCCGGCCGACTGCACGGCGGCGGCGAGCTTGGCCGCGACCGGGCCCTGGTAGAACGCACTCGGCCCGTCTTTGGCGATCGCCGCGAGTGTCTCGGCGAGATCGGGCTGCACCACCCGGTCACCGGGCGCAAGCGCGCTGCCGTCGGCTTTCACAAAGATCCGCGCCGAGGACGGCCAGCGCGCCAGCCGCGCCCGGTCAACCGGGAGCGAATCCGCGGTGTCATCGGCAACCGCAATGCCGTCGCGGGCGAGCGCAATCGCCGGCCCGATCAGCTCGGCCAGCGTGAAATGGCCGGAGCCGTATTTCGCTTCCGCCATCGCCAGCCCCGCGACCGTGCCCGGCACGCCGATGGCGAGCGCGGATTCGCGCGACTTCTGCGGATCGGCGTTGCCCTGCGCATCGAGGAACGACGTGGCGTTGATCGCCGCCGGCGCGGTCTCGCGATAGTCGATCACCGCGTCGTCGCCGCCGGCCCGGTGGATCACCATGAAGCCGCCGCCGCCGACATTGCCGGCGCGCGGATAGGTCACGGCCATGGCGAAGCCGACCGCGACCGCCGCATCGACCGCATTGCCGCCGTTCTTGAGAACGTCGACGCCGATCCGCGCCGCAATCGCCTCCTGCGCCACCACCATGC
>JBAUGC010000382.1:0-8681 GCA_049679485.1 Xanthobacteraceae bacterium | reverse complement strand
GAATTGAGCCGGTACCGATACCCGACCCTTGGCATCCAGACGTTGCACGTGGTGCGACACGAACCGGTCCATCTCGCCCCTCGCCGAGCGGCCGGCCTGGCGGCCGCGATCCATGCAGTAAGCATTCCCTCGTCGAGCCCGCAGCGTCGCTGTGCCGTAATTCAGGCCACGCCAGCTCGTTTGGGATTAATTGGGCTACCATGGGATAATATGGGCGTCAACGTAACAGCGCTTGCCGCGCGGCCACTCCGTTCGGATTTGATTAGTGAGCGGTAAGCTTAAGGAAAGGTTGAAGTTTGCCGCTTGCCGCTAACCGAACGCAGCGAGCGGTCGCGGACACGTAGAAATCGTGTTTGTGGGCGCAATGCCCTGGCTTAGAATCGATTTATGTTGAACCGCGTATTCTCGGCCAATTCGTCGGTCGTCGCCGAAGTCAGGCCGTCGCCCAACCACGACGAACGGGGCGGCGGCCGGAGCCCCGACATGATTGTCCTGCATTATACCGGAATGCAGGACGCCGACGCCGCGCTCGACCGGCTGTGCGATCCGCTGAGTAAGGTGTCGGCCCATTACCTGGTTTTTGAGGACGGACGCGTCGTGCAGATGGTGCAGGAAAGCCGCCGCGCCTGGCACGCGGGCCAATCGTTCTGGGCGGGCGAAACCGACCTTAACTCTTGCTCAATTGGGGTCGAAATCGTCAATCCTGGCCATGATTACGACTATCCGGATTTTCCCAAACGCCAGATCGCCGCGGCAACTGCGTTGTGCCGTGGTATCTCGACCCGCAATACCATCCCGCCGCCGCGCGTGCTGGCGCACTCAGACATCGCGCCGTCCCGCAAGCGGGATCCGGGGGAGAAGTTTCCGTGGCGCACGCTGTACGATTCCGGCATTGGACATTGGGTGAAGCCTGCCCCGATCGCCGAGGGCAATCGCGTGCTCGCGCTCGGCGACCGGGACGACGCGGTTACAGCGCTACAGGAATCGCTGAGCCAATACGGTTACGGCGTGACGGTGAACGGGACGTACGACTCCGTCACGCACGACGTGGTGGCAGCCTTCCAACGCCATTTCCGGCCGGAGCGCGTCGACGGCGTCGGCGATCAATCGACGCGCACCACGCTACGAGACTTGCTGGCTCAACGCACGCGGGTGCGGACCATTGCCGCCGGCACGCGCCGCGGCTCTTGAACGTTTAAGCACTTAGAAGCTTGACGCTTGACGGCGACGGCTAATATTCCCATCCCTATCATGTCAGTCGGTCGGACGGCCGCTCCGGCGCGTTGCCGGGGAGGAAAGTCCGGGCTCCATGGACAAGCGGTGCCGGATAACATCCGGCGGGCGCGAGCCTAGGGAAAGTGCCACAGAGAACATACCGCCGCGGCGCGTTGCGTATCCCGCGGCAAGGGTGAAAAGGTGCGGTAAGAGCGCACCGCGCCGGCGGCAACGCTGGCGGCACGGCAAACCCCACCGGGAGCAAGACCGAATAGGGACGGCACGAGCTTCTGTCCGCGCGCAAGCGTCGGCCGATGCTCAGATCGATGTCTTGATCCGCCGTCCGGGTAGGTTGCTGGAGGCGCCGGGTAACCGGCGTCCGAGAGGAATGGCCGTCACGTATGCGGATCGGTTTTTCCGCATGCCATCCAGAACCCGGCTTATAGACCGGCTGATAGCTTTAGGGCGCCCGGCGGAGACCCCGTCGGGCGCCCGCCAAGTCTTTGTGGACCCAATTTTGGGGACCCAGACTTGCGGACACTTGAATCAAGCCTTGCGGACTCCGGCATTGGCACGCCAATTGAATAGAAACAGGCTGCGGAGCTGGGCGCGAATAAGCCCTTGCCCGGACCGCCTTAGGATTTAAATATGCTAGGTAAGCGAGTTAATGCGCCAGTTCATCCTAAAATAGACGCCAGAGGTTGCCGTTGCGGGTAAAAAATTCTATCTACCAGTGCCTGAGGGGGATGCAGGAATGAATCGTAAGCCCGCTGAAATCCAAACGGCGAGGATTGGGCCTTTGGCGCGGCTGCCGGCATTCTTTGCGCTTGAAGGAAAACGCACCGTCGTCGCCGGCAGTGGCCAGGCGGCGACCTGGAAAGCCGAGCTGCTTTCGGCAGCCGGCGCCCGAGTCGATGTTTTTGCGCCAGACCGGTCTGAGAGCTTGCGCGCCCTCGCTGGCGCCCCTCCCGTAGGCGCGGTCATCGTGCACGAGCGGCCCTGGACACCGGCCGATGTCACCGGCGCGTCTCTCGCGGTAGCCGAATGTGCAGACGACGCCGAAGCGGGGCTTTTTGCCGCCGCGGCGCGAACAGCGGGCGTGCCGGTCAACGTCATCGATCGGCCGGCGTTCTGCGATTTTTCGTTCGGCGCGATCGTCAACCGCTCGCCTCTTGTCATCGGCATCTCGACCGATGGCGCAGCTCCGGTATTCGGTCAAACGATCCGCTCGAAGATCGAAGCTTTGATTCCGAAGGGCTTCGCGCGCTGGGCGGACGCGGCACGCCATTGGCGACCGCGCGTGCAAGCGCTGGCGTTGCCGTTCCGCAGCCGGCGGACTTTCTGGGAGAAATTTACCGACCGCGCGATCGCTGCTCCCGATCGGGCGCCGACCGAAGCCGATATCGAGGCGCTGCTCAAGCCGACGGCGGCGCCGGACACCGGCTCAGTCGTGCTAGTCGGCGCGGGCCCAGGCGATCCGGAACTGCTGACGCTTCGCGCGGTGCGCGCGCTGCAATCGGCCGACGTGATCTTGTTCGACGGTTTGGTGTCGGCGGAGATTCTCGATTTCGCCCGGCGCGAGGCAAAGAAAATGCTGGTCGGCAAAACTGGCCACGCGCCCTCATGCCGCCAGGACGACATCAATGCGCTCATGGTGTCGCTTGCCAAAGCCGGGCGCCGCGTGGTGCGCCTCAAGGGTGGCGATCCGATGATCTTCGGCCGGGCCGATGAAGAGATCGCGGCATGCCGCGCGGCAGGACTAGCTGTCGACGTCGTACCGGGGGTGACAGCCGCGCAGGCTGCCGCGGCCCGCCTCCAGGTGTCGCTGACCCGGCGCGCGGAAGCGCGCCGCGTGCAGTACATTACCGGCCACGGCCGCGACGGCAAACTGCCGGACGATATCGATTGGGCAAGCCTCGCCGACCCGGCTACGACGACCGTTGTCTACATGCCGACGCGCACCCTGCCCGACCTGGTCGCCAAGGCGCTGGCCTCCGGGCTTGATCCGGCGACACCGGCAGTGGCGGTCGCGCACGCGACCCGCACCGATGAACGTGTCATTGGCGCGACGATTGCCGAACTGCCGGCGCTTCTGTCCGCCGAAGCGCCGAAAGGACCCGTTGTCCTGATGATCGGCCGTGTGTTTGCCGATTATGCGGTAGATCGAGCTCTCGTCGAGTTCCGCCAGGCGTGCGGACAAGGACAGCTGCCCATTCAAAACCCTGCGAAAATGCTAATTATCGGCGGTTGAGCCGGCATCAAGAAGCTGTTGCGGAAGACTACCCCAGCCGCCTATTTATGACCCTTATGGACACTGCGACGATAACCCCGGCGGCGACAGCCGCGCCCGAAACGGTTCGCGCCGGAACTTTGATCGATGTGCGGGTCGGCGCCATCGAGTCGGTCGCGCGCGACACCAACGTTTACACATTCGAGCGCCCCGATGGCGCCCGGCTGCCGGCTTACAAGCCCGGCGCTCATATCGATATCCATCTGCCCAACGGGCTCATTCGCCAGTTTTCGCTGCTCAACCCTGACGACAATCCCCAGCGTTACGTCGTTGCCATCAAACTCGACGCAGCGAGCCGCGGCGGGTCGCGCTACATCTTCGATGATTTGCGTGTTGGCCACACGCTGAAGATCAGTGTGCCGCGCAACAATTTCCCACTGGTCGAAGATGCCGCCGAGGTCGTTCTGTTCGCCGGCGGCATCGGCATTACGCCGATCTGGTGTATGGCGCAGCAGCTCCAGGCGCAGAACCGTACGTGGAAGCTCTACTACGCGTGTCAATCGCGCGCCGACATGGCCTTTCTCTCTACCATCGAGAAATTCGTGCCCGATCGCGTGCACCTGCATTTCGACGATGAAGCTGATGGCAAATTTCTCGATCTGGCGGCCGCAATCGGCGCCGGGGCGGCCAACGCGCACTTTTACTGCTGCGGCCCCAATCCGATGCTGAAAGCGTTCGAGGCGGCAGCAGCGAGCCGCCCGCGCCCTCAAGTGCACGTTGAATACTTCACCCCGAAGGACGAAGCAGCGGCGGGGACACTCGGCGGCTTCTGGGTCGAACTCGCCCGCTCCGGCGAGGAATATTTCATCCCGGAAGGCAGGAAGATCCTCGAAGTGCTGTACGAAGCCGGCGTGGACGTCGATTATTCATGCGAACTCGGCATCTGCGGCGAATGCGTGACCCGTGTCATCTCCGGCATTCCCGAGCATCACGATTCGGTGCTCAGCGAGGAAGAGCAGGCGTCGAACGAGAAGGTCATGATCTGTTGCGCCGGCTGCAAGAGCGAGCGTCTCGTTCTGGACATGTAGAGATCGCTCAACGGCTGCTTCGGACCGTTTAAACGCTTTTGGCTAGCGCGAATTTGAAATCGCCCGGACAAATAGATGCGCCGCGGCACTGGGATGACGCAGCCGATATTGTCGTCGTCGGAGCAGGCGCGACCGGGCTGCCTGCCGCCATAGCCGCCCGCGACGCCGGCGCTTCCGTCATCGTCGTCGAAGCGCAGAACCACATCGGCGGACACGCCATTGTCAGTGGCGGCAATCTTCCCCTTGGCGGCGGCAACCGCTACCAGAAGAAATACGGCGTGGAAGATTCACCGGACCTGCTGTTCCGGGATTTGATCGACTGGACGGTGGTCGAACCCAACGGCGCTCCACCTTACCGGTACAACGACCATGAGATCGCCCGCGCGTTTGCGGACAACAGTGTGGCAGCGTTCGATTTCCTGCTCGCGCATGGCGTGAAGATCGTTGATCGGGCGCCGGACAACTTGAGCGGTCACGAGATCGGCATGTCGGCTCCGCGAACGCTCCACTGCGCAGCGATGCATTGGCCCTTGGTCCAGACCGGCCAACCTGTGGATCCGAGTGCGCAGACAACGACGTCGTCCGGCAGCGGACTGATGCAGCCGCTCTACGCCGCCGCCCTTAAGGCCGGCGTAAAAGTCCTGCTCCAGCATCGGATGACGACCATTCATCGCGAGACACCGGCTTCCGGGCGCGTAATCGGCATCGCCGTCGACCACAACAACGTCGAACGCAACCTTCGCGCCCACAAAGCCGTTATCGTCGGCACCGGCGGATCGTCTGGAAACCTGAATTTCCGCCGGATGTTCGATCCGCGCCTTACCAAAGAATATTGCGGTCTCGCCGGCATGCCGTGGTCCGACCAGGATGCCAGCGGCGAACTTGCCGCCATGGTCATCGGCGCATCGCTATGGGGATTGACCAACTTCGCGGGAGAATACGGTACCGGCATCACCAAGCCCGGCTCGATCGGCTGTCAATATGGCTACGCAAATCTGCGCTGGCTTCCCGGCAGCACGGTCTTCGACAAAGCGCGCGCGATCGGCCTCACGGTGGCAGATTGGCAGGATGTCATTCTCGTCAATATGCTCGGTAAACGGTTCTACGATGAGACCGGACGCCAATTTACCCCGAACATTTTCGGTAGCCTCACTCCCTATGAGCAAGGCAGCCATCGCAACGCCAAGGCCGTCAAATACAGCCCGAGTAATTTCATCAATGCTGCACTTGCAGGCATAGGCGACGGTCAAAACGGCGGCGGCCCAATTTGGGCGATCTTCGATGCCGAAGCGGTAGCGCGCGAACGGTGGGAGCCGACACCGCCCCACGTCGACACGGACGCAGGCTTTTTTTTCAGCGCCGACAGCATCGGGGAACTAGCCGCCAAGATCGTGATGGAGCATCAGCGCGCGCCGATGCCGCTCGAAAATTTGGTGGCGACCGTCTCGCGCTACAATGCTTTTGTCGAAGCCGGTATCGACGCCGACTTCGAAAAGCCCAAGCCGCGTTACAAGATCGAAAAGCCGCCGTTCTACGCCGCCTGGGCAACACCCGTCATCCACGACACACGCGCGGGGTTGCGGATCGATGCGCGCTGCCAGGTGCTCGATCTCAATGGCGCTGTGATCCCGGGGCTCTATTGCGGCGGCGAATCGGCGGGCGGTTTGAGCCTACACGGTCTGCCCCGTGCCGTATGCCAAGGCTTCATCGCCGGACGAAGCGCCGCGGCAGAGGGAGTCGGCTGAAACCCGAATCTGCTATCGTACAAAAGTTTGCACTCCATCCCGTTGCCCGGCGCGCGCAATTACGCTAAGTCCGCGGCCGACCGGGCAAGGTTGGAGGAATGCAATGGCCGACCACGGTGAGGTCGAATACGCGACTGCCGACGGGATGGATTATGCCGCGCACGAGCAGACGTACCGGAATTTCATCACGCTGGTGAAGGGCGTCCTCGGGGCGGTTGTCGTCATTGTGATCCTGATGGCGATTTTCCTCGCCTGATCCGGACAGTCCTGCCGTGAGCTCGGCTTGTGCGCAGCTCGCATCCAGTAACGTGTCATCTCGTAGCCGACCGCACGCGTAGGCGGGTGTCGGAGGAATCATGAAGGTCGCGGTTGCTGCCGAGGTCGACGCAAACGAGCCGCGAGTCGCGGCCACGCCTGAGACCGTCAAGAAAATGATCGGTCTTGGCGCCGAGGTCGCCGTCGAGCCTGGCGCCGGGCTCAAATCGGGAATCCTGGACGCTGATTATTCCGCCGTCGGCGCTGCCGTATCCAAGGATGCCTTAGCTGGCGCCGACGTCGTGCTGAAGGTGCGGCGCCCACAAGCCGCCGAACTGCCGCGGCTGAAGAAAGGCGCCATGGTCATCGCCATCATGGATCCTTATGAACATGAGGAGGCGCTACAGGCGATAGCCGGCGCCGGAATCATTGCGTTCGCGATAGAGCTGCTGCCGCGCATCACGCGCGCACAGGTGATGGATGTGCTGTCGAGCCAGGCCAACCTTGCCGGCTACCGCGCCGTCATCGATGCAGCCGCCGAATATGGCCGGGCGTTGCCGATGATGATGACCGCGGCCGGCACTGTTCCGGCCACCAAGGTGTTCATCATGGGCGCGGGTGTCGCCGGTTTGCAGGCGATCGCCACCGCGCGACGGCTCGGCGCCATTGTCACCGCGACCGATGTGCGTCCGGCGGCCAAGGAGCAGGTCGAAAGTCTTGGCGCAAAGTTCATCGCGGTTGAGGACGAGGAGTTCAAGGCCGCCGAAACTGCGGGCGGCTACGCCAAGGAAATGTCGAAAGAGTATCAGGCCAAGCAGGCGGCACTGGTCGCCGATCACATCAAGAAGCAGGACATCGTCATCACCACTGCACTCATTCCCGGCCGGCCGGCGCCGCGACTCGTATCGAAGGACATGGTGACGTCGATGCGGCCCGGTTCTGTGGTCGTCGATCTGGCCGTCGAGCGAGGCGGCAATGTCGAAGGCGTCAAGGCGGACACGGTCGCCGAGATCGGCGGCGTCAAGATCATCGGCTATGCCAACGTGCCCGGCCGTCTGGCGGCGACAGCGTCGAGCCTCTACGCCAAGAACCTTTATGCGTTCCTCGAAGTCCTGATCGACAAAAAGACGAAAGCGCTCGCTGTTAATTGGGACGACGACATCGTCAAGGCGACAACGCTGACCCGCGACGGCGCCATCGTTCATCCGAACTTCAAACCCAAGACTGCTGCTTAGAAATGCTGCTGCTTAGACATGCTGCTGCTTAGACCACTGCGGCGTAGCGAAAGAGGAGGCTCGGTATGGTGACTCTCTCGGTGCTTGCTCAGCTCGATATTCTATCGGCGGCAAGCGGGGGCGCGATGCATGCGGTCAGTGATGTCGTCGACCCGTTCGTGTTCCGCCTCTCGATCTTCGTGCTCGCGGTCTTTGTCGGCTATTACGTCGTGTGGTCGGTCACACCAGCACTGCATACGCCGCTGATGTCGGTGACCAACGCGATCTCCTCGGTGATCGTGGTCGGCGCGCTGCTCGCGGTCGGCGTCGCGCTGGTCGCCGACGATGCCGGGCCGATCTGGGCGCGCGCGTTCGGCTTCGTCGCGCTCACCTTCGCCTGCGTCAATATTTTTGGCGGCTTTCTGGTGACCCAGCGCATGCTCGCAATGTTTCAACGGAAACAGAAATAATCATGAGCGCCAACCTGGCCGCGCTGGCCTACCTGATCGCGGGCGTCCTCTTCATCCTGGCGCTACGCGGGCTGTCGCATCCCGATTCGAGCCGGCGCGGCAACCTGTTCGGCATGATCGGCATGCTGATCGCGGTTGCGACTACGCTTGCCGCCCATCCGCCCGCCGGACTCGGCGCCTGGGGACTGGTGGTGCTTGCGGTGGCGATCGGCGGCGGCACTGGCGCGGTCATTGCGCGGCGCGTGCCGATGACGTCAATGCCGGAACTCGTCGCCGCCTTCCACTCCCTGGTCGGCATGGCGGCGGTGCTGGTCGCGGCCGGTGCGCTCTACGCCCCGGCCGCTTTCGATATCGGTACCGAGCACAACATTCACGGCCAGAGCCTGATCGAAATGTCGCTCGGCGTCGCCATCGGCGCCATCACCTTTACTGGCTCGGTGATTGCCTTCCTGAAACTCTCCGGC
>JBAUGC010000381.1:0-9783 GCA_049679485.1 Xanthobacteraceae bacterium | reverse complement strand
CTACGACCGTGAACTCAAGAATGCAGTGGCCGAGGTCGTGCAAAAGCAGAAAGACGCCGGCGTCGATCTCATCAATGACGGCGAACTCGGCCACACCGTGGGGTGGGCCTACGATTACGGCGCCTGGTGGTCGTACATCATCCCGCGGCTCGGCGGCGTTGAGGTCGTCAAGCAAGGGCTCTGGTTCACGAAGCTGTCGGCGCATACCAAGACGCCCATGGCGCCCAAGGATTTCGTCGTCGGCGACTGGGGCGAACGCCGCGACATGTCCAAGTTTCAGGAGGCGTATCTCGACCCACAGTCGGGCTGTGGGTTGCCCGTGCAGTTCATGACCGAGCATAGTCCGCTGGTGAAAGGCCCGGTCAAGTACAAGGGCCAGGATTTGATCCAGCGCGACATCGCCAACTTCAAGGCGGGCCTCAAGTCGGCTGGGCTGCCGACCGAAGGCGCGTGGATGAATGCGATCGCGCCGGCAAGCTGCGCACGCATGCCGAACGAATATTACAAGACCGAAGAGGAGCTGTTGTATGCCTGCGCCGACGCCATGCACGATGAGTACAAGGCGATCATCGACGCCGGCCTGATTGTTCAGCTCGACGATCCGGCGATCGGCGAGAACTGGGATCAGCAGAAGAACGAACCGAGCGTCGAAGGCTATCGGCGCTACACCAAGATGCAGATCGACGCGCTCAATCACTCGATCAAAGGGCTGCCGCCGAGCAAAATCCGCTTCCACCTGTGCTGGGGCAGCTGGCACGGCCCGCACACCACCGACATCCCGATGAAGCACCTCGTCGACTTGATGCTGGCGGTCAATTGCGACTACTACTCCTTCGAGGCCGCTAACGCGCGCCACGAGCATGAGTGGAAGCTGTGGAAGACGATCAAGCTGCCGCCGGGCAAAAAGATTCTGCCCGGCGTGGTCACCCACTCGACCAACCTGATCGAAGACCCCGAGCTGGTCGCCGACCGGATCATCCGCTTCGCCGAGGCGGTCGGCCGCGAGAACGTCATTGCCTCGACCGATTGCGGTCTCGGCGGCCGCGTACATCCGCAGATCGCCTGGGCCAAGCTCAAGGCGCTCTCGGAAGGCGCGGCGCTTGCCAGCAAACATCTCTGGAAGCGCGCGGCGGCGTAACCCGCCGAAATCTTGCGGGTCGGCGCGGTGCGCCGGCCCGCTCTCTCCTCGCAACCCGCTACATTGCAGAACTTCGCCCGGACCGAATAATCTCTGTCCGGGCACACAATCGCTGTTCTCGCGTGATCAAGGTTGCCGAGCGTCGCATGAAAACTTCGACCGACCGCATCCTGACAACGCATTCCGGCAGCCTGCCGCGCCCGAAGCCGCTGATTGACCTTATTCTCCGCCGCGAAACTGGCGAGGCGATCGATGTACAGGCTTTCGAAGCCGACATAGCGACGGCGGTCAACGATGTGGTCGCCCAGCAGGTCGCCGCCGGCATCGACGTCGTCAGCGACGGCGAGATGAGCAAGCCGTCCTACACCACCTACATCCGGCACCGCGTCAGCGGCATCGAGCCCGACCCGCGCGCCGCCGAGAAGGGCCGCGATATCATGCTCGGCCGCGATCTGCTGGCGCATCCGGATTTCACCAGCCGGCAGCGCAATTTCGGCAGCGTGCCGTTTCCGGGCTGCGTCGCGGAATTGCGCTACCGGGATCGAAGCGCACTCGACCGCGACATCGCGCACCTTAAAGCCGCGGCCGCGAAATCACGGCCGGCCGAAGTGTTCATGACCGCGCCGTCGCCGGGAATTTTGACACGCTTCATCATCAATCTGCATTACCCGAACGAAGACGCCTATATCGCGGCGTTGGCGGACGTGATGCGACAGGAATACACCGCCATCGTCGAGGCGGGATTTCTGCTACAGATCGACGCCCCCGACCTCGGCTCGGCGCGCAACAATCAGTATCGGCATCTCACCGACGACGAATTCCGGAAAAAAATCGCCGAGCGCAACATCGCGGCGCTCAATGCGGCAACCGCGGGCCTGCCGGCCGACCGCATGCGGCTGCACATCTGCTGGGGCAATTACGAAGGCCCGCACACCCACGATCTGCCGCTGTTGAAAATCATCGACATAGCCTTCAAGGCGCGGCCGCAAGCGATCAGCATCGAGGCCGCCAACCCGCGGCACGATCACGAATGGGAGGACCTCAAGAAGATTAACATTCCCGACGACAAGATTCTCATTCCCGGCGTCATCGACTCCACCACGAACTTCGTCGAACATCCGCGGCTGGTAGCCCAGCGCATCGGCCGCTACGCCACGGTTATCGACCGCGAACGCCTGATTGCCGGCGTTGATTGTGGCTTCGGAACCGCCGTGCGCAGCGAGCCGGCGGTGGTTGACAGCATTGTCTGGGCCAAGTTGCGGGCGCTCAGCGAAGGCGCCGCCATCGCCAGCGAGCAGCTGTGGGAACACCGACGGTAATCACGCCGCCCATTCTTGCCGCTCTGCGCACGCCGAAGCACCTTCGAGCTCCAGCAGCCGCGCATCCCTGGCGCGATCGACCAGGAAGAACGCCGCCAGGACACCGAGCGCGGCACCGAACATCACGTAAAACGACGGCGCTATTGGCGAGCCGGTAACTTCGATCAGCCAGGTCACGAAAAACTGTGCGAAGCCGCCAAAAATCATCACCGCCATGTTGTAGGCGATGCCGAGACCGGTGGAACGCGCTTGAGCCTCAAACTGCTCCGCAACAGCCGTCGCGCTTGGACCAAAAAAAGCCCCCAGCAGGGAACAGAATACAATTTGTACAATCACCAAACTGCCGAATGAGGGATTGTGATAAAGCCAGTTGAATAGCGGGTAGGTAAGGATGAGATAAAGAGCCAGCGAAACGATCATGACCGGCTTGCGCCCAATGCGATCGGATAGCGCGCCGAACAGCGGCGTGAGCGCGATCATGCAAACAAGGCCGATCGATTGGGCGATGAAGGCCTGGGCCAGCGGCAAATGCAATTGCAGCAGCGCAAAAGTCGGCATGTAGAGCAGAATGACGTAAAATGAAATGGTTCCCGCAGTGACGATCCCGACGCTGACCAGTGCTCCCCGCAAATGCGTGGCGAGCGCGGTAGCGAAACCTGGCCGCAGTGCCCTGGCGCTGCGCGCCGCCAGGAATGCTTGCGTCTCTTCCAGATGGCGGCGGATAAATAGCCCGACCGGACCTATCGCCAGTCCGACCAGAAATGGTATGCGCCAACCCCAACTGTCGAGCGCTTCCGGCGAGAGGCTCCGCGCTATCAGCGTTCCGAGGAGTGCCCCAATCAGTGCGGCCGAGCCCTGCCCCACCATTTGCCAGGAGCCGTAAAGGCCGCGGCGGCGCGGCGGTGCGCTTTCGATAAGGAAGGCGGTCGAGATGGCGAACTCGCCGCCGGTGGCAAATCCCTGCAACAACCGCGCCGCCACGATCAGCATGGGCGCGGCGACACCGATCGTCCGATAGGTCGGCGCAAAGCCGATCATGGCCATGGCCACCGTCATCAGGACGATGATGAGAATTAAAGCGGCCTTGCGACCGCTGCGGTCGGCGTAGATTCCAAGCAGAATGCCGCCGACCGGCCGCATGAAAAAACCGACGCCGAACGTCGCCGTGGTCAACAATAGTGACGCATATTGACTCTCCGCCGGAAAAAACAGCCGGGAAATAATCACCGTCAAGAGGCCGAACACGATGAAATCGTACCACTCGAGCGCATTGCCAATAACGGCTGCGGCGATCTGGACCGGTTTTGGTGCGGCGTTGTTGTTAGGCATTGATGTAGCGGTCATAGGCGGTTGCAGTTCCGAAGCGGCCCGGCGTCAAACCAGTTCGACGCGCTGTGCGGAGTTAACGACGCTCCACGACTAGTATTGTTGTGATGTCGCACGCCCGATCACTGTTGCGGTCGGCTTGCCACACAACTTCCGCATGTAACGCGCCGGGAACTGTGATGTTCTCAACTATATAAATCCTTGTGGAACCGCAAATTTCATTTGGCTCTCGCCAAAGTAGTGTGCGGCTTTTACTGCTGATTCGAACGATCCTTCGTGGCTAGATAACAGAAATACTTCTGCAAAATCTTAAGCAACCGGGCTGCCGGGCGGCGACATTGGGGACCCGCCGGGAGCTTTGCGGAACACCTTGAGCCGAAATTGCTCGTTCCGGGACTCGCCAATTTTGACTGCGATTCACGACATCCGGTTCCAATGATTCGCGTCACCGCCGGCGCGGTGTTTGCCGGTGCGCACCGGTTTATGCGCGTCCCATCGTTCTCTCGGATACGCTCGGTGTCATCCCGCGCGGCGGCGCTGGCTCATCTACCAGCCGATTGCCGCTGCGCGCTGAAGCATCAAAGCAATCCGAAGCGCACCGCAATCGCCGCCAGCCAAACTAGCCCCGAAAGGCAGATCGCGCAGAACACCGCCGCGGAACCGAAATCTTTGATCCTGCGGATTTCGACGTGCCGCTCGCGCGTAATGTAATCGGCGAGCTTCTCAATCCCAGTGTTAAGGAGTTCCACCGCGAGCAGGATCAGCAACGATCCGATCATACCGACGTACCAGGCGACGCTCGGCGCGACGACGAGGCCGAGGAGAACTCCGGCGGCAAGCAGCACCATCTCCTCACGCAGCGCGGCTTCACTGCGAAAGCCGTAGCCGAGGCCGTGCAGCGAATTGATGGTCGCGCTGAAAAGCCGTTTCACGGAAAATCCGATCGTGCGGGCGGCGAACAGGAAGAATCGCACCTCTATACGTCGTCGCGGCCTCATGGGCGAGCGCAAGTTGCAGCGTGTCGCTTGTGCGGTACAGAGCCGCTAACTATAGTTCCGCCCAACACGGAGCGTAGCGCAGCCCGGTTAGCGCACCAGTCTGGGGGACTGGGGGTCCCGAGTTCAAATCTCGGCGCTCCGACCAACAGTTTGCTGACATCTCACAGCATCCTCGATCACGTTCGATCACCCTTTCGATGATGCTTGCCAGTTGTGGAAGCAAATGATCGAACTCGCGTTACAGCACCAGCGGCGTGGCCGTTCGCCGCAACGGCTGCCGATATTGGCTCATTTGGCAAAGGCTAGCCGATTTCGCTTCGAACGATGGACGCGGCTTCCGCCATGGCTTTTAATTTGCCGAACGCCACGTGCCGCGGCAGGTACTTCATTCCGCAGTCCGGGGCCAGACGGTCGGAGGTCACGTAGGCGAGCGCGCGCCGAATGCGATCGGCTATCGCCTCCTTCGCCTCAATTTCTGGATCGGCGAGGTCCAGGACACCAAGCATGATGACCTTGGGAGCCAGGTCCTTGAGGATACCGAGATCGAGCCTGGGCTGAGCCACCTCGATTGAAATCTGGTCGGCCGTGCTGTCGGCGAGTTCCGAAAGAAACGAATAACCGGTTGGCTTTTCCGAACCCGCCACCACTGCGGCGTAGCCGAAGCACAGGTGAACGGCGGTCGGGACGCCAACGCCTTGCAGCGCGCGGTTGATGGCCTTCACCGCGTATCGCCGTGCGGCGCCGGGATCGTTTCTGACCCAAGGCTCGTCTAACTGGATTACGTCAGCCCCTGCCCGCTCAAAGTCTAGCGCCTCTTCGTTGACGGCGGCCGCGAAGAGCTGCGAGTCGGCCACCTGCGTTAACATTTCATTCACCATGGTCGTCTAGCCGAGTGCAGTCGGGGTGTCGTCACGATTACCCGCGATTCTGGCGCGCGCGCATTAGGACAGCACCGTGGCGAATAGCCTACCGGCGATTCCGGCCCGACATTCGAAGAATTTGGCTCCCGCCACACACGCCGACAAATTGTCGGCCCTTTGCGGCCAAGCCTTAGCGCTCCACCAGGCCGGGCGGCTCGGCGAGGCGATTGCGCATTACGAACAAATTCTCGCGCTGCGGCCAAACTTCCCGGAGGTCCACAATAATCGCGGCCTTGCACTAGCCGAACTGGACCGGTTCGACGAGGCCGTTGCCTCATATGCGCGGGCGATAGCGATTAAACCGGACAATCCGGAGACACTCTGCAACTGGGGTCTCGCACTGGCGCAACTTGAACGCTGGGACGAAGCAGAAGCGAAATTCCGCTGCGCGATTGCGACCAATCCGGACTTCGCCGGAGCCTACAACAACCTCGGTCTGATCTTGAAAGAACGCGGGCGGATGGCGCAAGCCCGGAGCGCCGTCGAGGAGGCGATCCGGCTCTCGCCCAACGATGCTTCCTACTACGACAATCTCGCCGGCATGCGATCATTCAGCGCCGGCGACCGCCATCTCACGGCGCTCGAGAGCCTGGCCGCGGATGCCGCTTCGCTCTCCGCCGTCAACCGGATGCACCTGCATTTTGCGCTCGCCAAAATTAACGAACAGCTCGGCAATCCGGACAATGCTTTTCGCCAGTTGCTGGCTGCCAATGCACTCAAACGCCAGCAGGTTGCCTACAATGAAGCCGCAACGCTCGCGCAGATAACCCGTACGCGGGAACTGTTCACGCGCGAGTTCGTCAGGGATCGGGAAGGCAACGGCTTGCAGTCGCCGGTTCCGCTGTTCATCATCGGGATGCCCCGTTCGGGCACGACCCTCATCGAGCAGATATTAGCAAGTCATCCGGCAATATTCGGGGCCGGCGAACTCACCCTGTTCGAACAAACAACCGATGCCATCGGCCGCACGACGCCGCGATCGCTGCCGTTTCCAGAGTTCATGCCGGGCATGACGGCGCAACAGTTTCGCGACCTGGGCGCGCTCTATCTCGATAAGCTGGCAGCGCGAGCACCCGGCGCGGCGCGAATTGTCGACAAAATGCCGGCGAACTTTCTGTTTGCCGGCCTGATCCATCTGGCGCTCCCCGACGCCATCATCATTCACGCGATCCGCGATCCGGTGGACACCTGCACGTCCTGCTTTGCCGTACATTTCACCAAGGGGCAGTCACACACCTACGACCTCGCCGAGCTGGGCCGCTACTATCGGCACTATCAGGAGCTCATGGCGCATTGGCGCCGTGTGCTGCCGGCGGGGCGCATCATAGACGTGCGCTACGAGGACCTCGTTGACGATCTGGAAGGCGCCGCGCGACGCATCATCGCCCGTTGCGGCCTACCGTGGGATCCGCGCTGCCTCGACTTTCACCGCAACGAGCGACCGGTCCGCACTGCAAGCGCAACCCAAGTGCGCCAGCCCATTTACCGGAGCTCGGTAGGACGCTGGCGCCGGTATCAGAACTACCTCGGACCGCTGTTTGCTGAACTTGCGCCGACCAACGGCGCGGACGTGCTCCAGATGCGCAAGGCAGGCTGATGAGGCGGGTCAATCATGCGACGACAAGCTTGCAACTGGTTTGTCCGATCTGCTCACCAGCGCGGCGGGCAGCTACTCGCTCCGATCTCGCATTCCGGTCTTGGCGTCTTTGCGTTTGCGTACGGCGCGTGCGTTCATCCCTCCCACATCGCTTCTTACATCATGAGGATACCCATGCGAGCGACCCTGCTCACGGCTCTTGCTGCCGCGACCATTTTTTCCGGCGGACTTATTGGCAACCGGGCCAACGCATTCACACCACCGTCCGCGCTCGGCGTTGCGCCGATGCCGCTGGTCCGGCAAGTCGTAAATGTCTGCGGCCCCGTTGGCTGCGCCCCGGTGCAAACCAAGAAGGTGCGACATTTCAAAAGCGGCGGTGCCGTCGGCCAGCATATCTAGTCGCAACACGGCGCGTGAAACGCGGCGCCGCGAGCACGAACTCGGGTCGCTCTCGGGTTCGGATCGCGCTAGTCTTACGAGACCGGCGTTTCCGACAACGCAGCGTCAAGCAGGCCGCGGCAGGCGATCAGTTCGTCAAGCGCCGTCTGCAGCTTGCGCCGTTCCTCGACGCCCAGCCGCTGCGGCGCTGGCGCGGCGCTGACTGGCGACATTATTTTCGGTTCACGCCGCTCATTTGAACGGGCGCCTGCCGGAAGGTTCGGCGCGCTCTCGACATGAGAGAGCTCCTCGACCGCACTGACGCCGGCCCGATCTTCGACGTCGCTACCGCCGTCCTCGTCCAATGCGGGCGGCGGCGTCTCGGCTCCAGCGCGCCAGACCCCTTGAACGAACGACTGGCCTTGCTCGCGCAACAGGCGCTGGACGCCGCGGATGGTGTAGCCCTCGCCGTAAAGCAGATGGCGCACACCGCGGAGGAGATCGACGTCGTTCGGGCGGTAATAGCGCCGGCCCCCACCCCGCTTCAGCGGCCGGATCTGCGTGAAACGGCTTTCCCAGAACCGCAGCACATGCTGCGGAACGTCAATTTCTTGGGCAACTTCACTGATCGTGCGGAACGCGTCTGGCGCTTTTTCCAATGCCTTGCCCCGCCGGCTGTCAGTCCTCGATTTCGTTGCCGCCGCCATCGGACCCGGGATTGATCCGCTGCTTGAGGATGGCGGAGGGTTTGAACACCATGACCCGGCGCGGCGAGATCGGGACTTCCTTGCCGGTCTTCGGATTGCGCCCGATGCGCTGGCCTTTCTTGCGCACCACAAACGAGCCGAACGACGACAACTTTACCGTTTCGCCGCGCTCGAGGCAGTCGGTAATCTCTTTCAGAACCAGCTCGACGAGCGTGGCGGATTCAGTGCGTGACAGGCCGACCTTCTGATAGACCGCCTCGCATAGATCAGCCCGCGTGATCGTCTTTCTCGCCATCGCCAGCCCCGCTCTCGGCGATCAATACTAACCGATCATGGTATCGTACTGAATTATCAACGTTATCAACGTTATTAACTTATCAGCGAACGGTCAACGGCCTTGGCGGCTCTCGTTTCACCAGCGGATCAACGCCGCCCCCCAGGTGAAACCGCCACCCATTGCCTCAAGCAGCAAGAGATCGCCGCGCTTGATGCGGCGATCGGCAACCGCATCACTGAGCGCCAGCGGTATCGACGCCGCCGAGGTGTTGCCGTGTCGATCGACGGTACTGACGACCTTGATCGGGGGGATGCCAAGCTTGTGCGCCGATCCGTCGATAATGCGTTTGTTCGCTTGGTGCGGGATAAACCAGTCGATGTCCGCGACGGTAAAGCCCGTCGCTTGAAAGGCATCGTGCACCACGTCGGTGATCATCGCCACAGCATGCCGAAACACTTCACGACCTTCCATCCGCAAGTGACCGACGGTGCCGGTCGATGATGGTCCACCATCGACATAGAGCTTCGATTTGTACCGGCCGTCGGAACGCAGCCGCGCCGTAAGAACGCCGCGATCCTCGCGCGTGCCCGGCTGATCCTGCGCTTCTAGTACGACGGCGCCGGCGCCATCGCCGAATAGAACGCAGGTCGTGCGATCCGTCCAATCGAGCAGGCGTGAGAATGTCTCCGCGCCGATCACCAGGGCGCACGAGAAAGCCCCCGATTTGAGGAGCGCGTCAGCGGTCGCCAGCGCGTACAGGAACCCGGAACATACCGCCTGCACGTCGAAGGCAGCGCCGTGCGTGATGCCAAGGTCGGCCTGCACCGACACTGCGGCGGCCGGAAACGTATTATCGGGCGTCGAGGTTGCAAGCACGATGAGGTCGATCGACTGCGCTTCGACGTGGGCGTGGGCAAGTGCGGCGCGCGCGGCGCGCGTCGCCATCTGCGAGGTCAATTCACCCGGCGCGGCGATACGGCGTTCATGAATGCCGGTGCGCTGAACGATCCATTCGTCGGAGGTGTCGACCTTGAGCGCGAGATCGGCGTTGGTGAGAACCTGGTTCGGCAGATAACTGCCGCAGCCCAGAACAACAGAACGGCGAACCATCACACGGCGACTC
>JBAUGC010000380.1:0-2832 GCA_049679485.1 Xanthobacteraceae bacterium | reverse complement strand
TGCCGGCGATCAGTGCCTCCTCGATCTCCTTGGCGAACAGGCCCTTGCCGCCGGACTCGGCCAATGGCCGATCCTGAACCACGTCCCCCGTAGTCCGGATGGTTTCGATGGCGATCCGGCCCGCATCGAGGCCGGCCGCTGCGGCCAAGCGGTTTTTCACCTCGTTCGCCTGCACCAGCGCCAGCGGAGAGCCGCGCGAACCGATGCGCAGGGCAGTTTGCCGGCTTGTGGATTGTGCCATCGGACCTTCAGATGCTAGGCCGCACCGGGACGCGCAACGGCAAAGCGCGGCATCATGGCATAACACACCGATGGTCATCCTCGGCATTGAGACCACCTGCGACGAAACCGCTGCCGCCCTGGTAGAACGGACAGACGATGGCCGGGGCCGCATCCTGTCCAACGTGGTGCTGTCGCAGATCGCCGAGCACGCGGCATTCGGCGGCGTGGTGCCGGAGATCGCCGCCCGGGCCCACGTCGAGGCGCTGGATTCGATCATCGCCGCGGCGATGCGCGAGGCGCAGGTCGCTTTCAGCGCGCTGGATGGCGTTGCCGCAGCCGCGGGGCCTGGTCTGATCGGCGGCGTTATCGTCGGCCTGACCACGGCAAAGGCCATCGCGCTGGTCAACGACAAGCCGCTGATCGCGGTCAACCACCTGGAAGCGCATGCGCTGACGGCGCGGCTTACGGACGCCACGCCGTTCCCATATTGCCTGTTCCTCGCTTCCGGCGGCCACACCCAAATCCTCGGCGTGCTCGGCGTCGGCAACTACGTGCGGCTCGGCGGCACCGTCGACGACGCGATCGGCGAGGCTTTCGACAAGACCGCCAAACTGCTTGGTCTCGGCTTTCCGGGCGGGCCCCAGGTCGAAAAAGAGGCGGCGAACGGTGACCCCAGGCGCTTCGCTCTGCCCCGCCCGATGGCTGGACGCGATGACGCCAATTTCTCGCTGTCGGGTCTGAAGACCGCGCTGCGCCTGGAAGCGCAAAAAATCGCGCCCCTGAGCGATCAGGACGTCGCTGATCTCTGCGCGTCGTTTCAGCAAGCGGTCAGCGACGTAATTATGGACCGCTTGCGCATCGGGCTGCGGATATTTCGCGACCGTGTCGGCACACCCACGGCGCTCGTCTGCGCCGGTGGCGTAGCAGCGAACCAGGCCATTCGCAAAGTTCTGCACCGCGTCGCCTTCGAAGTCGGCGCCGCCCTCGTCGCGCCCCCGCCGGCATTGTGCACCGACAACGGCGCCATGATCGCCTGGGCTGGCGCAGAGCGGCTGGCACTGGGGCTTACCGATCCGCTCGATACAGCTCCGCGCGCCCGCTGGCCGCTTGAGGAAGTAACGAAAGCCGCTTGAGCGCCAGCGAGGCGATCGGCTCAGGAGGGACGCCCGGCTTCGATACCCGCAAGTATCGTCTCCAACCGCTCCAGCCGGTCGGCTTCGCCCGGCGGCTTGTCCCAACGGAGCCGACTGATCCGCGGAAATCGCATCGCCAGCCCCGACTTGTGCCGGGTTGATCGCTGCAGCCCTTCGAAGGCAACTTCAAGCACCAGCCCTTCGCCCGGCTCGTGCACCACCTCGCGCACCGGACCGAACCGACCGATGGTATTGCGGCGAACGAAGCGGTCGATTTGCAGCAATTCCTCGTCAGTGAAACCGAAATATGCTTTGCCGACCGGCACCAGCTCATCGCCTCGGTCGCCGCGCGACCAGACACCGAACGTGTAATCCGAATAAAACGAGGATCGCTTGCCGTGGCCGCGCTGGGCGTACATCAGCACAGCGTCGACGATGAATGGATCGCGCTTCCATTTCCACCACGGCCCCTTGGGCCGGCCCGGAACGTAGAGCGCATCGCGCCGCTTGAGCATGATGCCTTCGACCGCATCCGCATCCGCGCCGGCACCTGCCACCGCCGGATCTTTGCGCGCGGCCGTCAGGTCGTCCCAGGTCGCGAAACTGACGAGCGGAGAAAGATCGACGCGTGGTTCGTTGAGCCGCGCGACGAACTCTTCAAGTCGCGCGCGGCGGGCAGCGAACGGAAGCTCGCGCAAATCTTCGTCACCGTCGGCAAGCAGATCGTAGGCGCGCAGATGCGCCGGAAACTCGCGCATGAGTTTCGCCGTCACGCTTTTGCGATTGAGCCGCTGCTGCAACACATTGAACGTTTGCACGCGTTGATCGCGCATGATCAGGAGTTCGCCGTCGATGGCGCCTGGCAACCGCAGCGCGTCGGTGAGATCGGGAAAACTCTTGGAAATATTCTCGCCGGTCCGCGAATAAAGCCGCGCGATCGTGCCGCCGTCATGCGGCGCGGCGACAGCCTGAACGCGGATACCGTCCCATTTCCATTCGGCCGTGAAATCCGATGGGGCGAGCGTCGCAAGGTCCGGCTCATCGAGCGCGTGCGCCAGCATCGGCGGCCGGAATGGCGCGGGATCGGTGCTTGCCGGTTTGTCGGCGCGCCCTTCGAGCCAGGCGAACAATTCGAGATAAGGAGCCGACAGTCCGGGCCAAAGCAGCTCGATGTCCTGCGCGTCGGTAGCGCCAAGCGCAGCCACCCCGGCCTTGGCGAGGCGCGTGGAAACGCCGATGCGCAAGCCGCCGGTTACAAGTTTGATGAGCGCCCAGCGCCCGGTTTCATCGAGTGCGTCAAGCCAGCGCGCCAGTCGCGCCGGCAGTTGGGCCTTGCCGAGAGTAGCGAGCGTTTCGATAATCAAGGTGAGAGAAAGTTCTTCCGTTCCCGCTCGCTGTTCCCCTCCCCCTTGCGGGGAGGAGATAGGGGTGGGGGTCGGGAGGCGGATCGCAGCCGTCAGCGCGCACGCATCACTTC